>DATIWU010000089.1:0-68882 GCA_035519195.1 Gemmatimonadales bacterium | reverse complement strand
CGGATGGGTTGGAGGGGATATACGGGGGAGTGGAAGAGGTGGTTGAGAAAATTCGGATGTCCTCCGCGTTTCGGGTGGGGTGGGGCCGGGGCAAGTTTGTTTCCTGGGTGGCTGCCGCGCGTGCCAGGCCGGATCATGCGGTACTCGTCCGGCCGGGCGAGGAAGCGGCGTTTCTCGCGTCGCAGCCGATCGCCGTCCTCCCGCTCGACGCGGACGTACACACACGGCTGCGTCAACTCGGCCTGCATTCTCTGGGCGATGTGACGGCGTTGCCGGAAGACGCGCTCGCAGCGCAGTTCGGGGCGGCGGGCCGCCGGGCCTGGCGGCTGGCTGCTGGAACGCTGTCGGAGCCCGTGAAAGGCCGCGCGACGCCCGAACCGATCACGGTGAGCCTGACGTTTTATTCACCTGTTGCCGATCGGCAGCTGCTGCTGCAATCGCTCGAGAAACTGATCGACCGGGCGCTCCGGCATCCGCGGCGCGCCGGGTGGCGAGTCCAGCGAGTCCGAGTGCGCGCGGAGCTCGAATTCCGTTCGTCGTGGATGATCGATGCGCTCCTGAAAGAGCCGGCGGCCGATCGGCGGCACATTCTGGCGCCACTCAAAGTCCGGCTCGAGCAAGCACCACCCTTGAAGGCGGTCGAGCGGCTCACGCTCGAGTTCACATCATTCATTTCCGGAACGGACGAGCTGCAGCTGTTCGCGCGTGATGCCGGCGCCGCGGCGCGCGCCGGCCGCCGCCGGGCGCTCCGCACGGCGGCGCGTGAAATCGCGCTGCGACTCAAGCAGCCGATGCTGTATCACGTCATTTCCGTTCAACCGTGGTCGCGCATCCCGGAGCGGCGATACGGATTAACGGAGAAGGAACAGTGAACGAAATGCGGAATGCGCAACGCGGAACGCGGAACAGTGGGAAAGAATTTCGCGCGTTGAACGTGCCAGAACGAGTTCAGATAGAGCTGGCGAATGGCAGACCCGGAAAAATCCTGAAGGCCCGGGGTACTCGATTCGTCGAGGCCGTTCTCGAGTGCTGGCGGATCGACGATGAATGGTGGCGGAAACCGATCTCCCGGACCTACTACGAAGTCGTGCTCGAGACCGGTGGACGGGTGGTGCTGTTTCAGGACCTCACGACCAACGAGTGGTGGATGCAATCCTAAGGCGTTCCGCGTCATGTATATCGAGCTCCATTCCCACTCCGCCTATTCGTTTCTCGACGGCACTTCACTGCCCGAGGAGCTGTTGCTCGCCGCGATGAGTCTCGGCTATCCCGCCCTCGCCCTCACCGACCACAACGGTCTCTACGGGTCGATGGCGTTCGCCCAGCAGGCGAAGCAGCTTGGCGTGCAGGCGATTACCGGCGCCGAGGTCACGCTGCTCGACGGATCGCATGTCACACTGCTCGTCGAGACGCCGGAGGGATACGCGAACCTCTGTCGCCTCCTTACCGAAGCACACCTCGGCCGACCCGATCGCTTCGATCCCCGGCTCGATTGCGCTTCGCTCGAGGCGCGGCACGAAGGCTTGATCGTGCTTTCCGGATGCCGGAATGGCCTGCTCCCGAATGTCCTGCGGCGCGACGGCCCCAAAGCCGCGAGACAGTGCGCCGAGCGGTGGCGGGCGATTTTGGGAGCGGACGGGTTCTTCGTCGAGCTGCAGCGGAATCTGGTACAGGGCGACCTGGCCCTCACTCGAGCGCTGATACGCGTGGCAGAGGACGCACAGCTGGGCGTCGTGGCGACGGGTAACGTGCATTATCTGCATCGCGAGCTGTACCGGCTGCACGACGTGTTGACCGCGATCCGGAACCGCACTTCGCTCGATGGAGCGCACGTATTTCGCCATCCGAATTGTGAATTCGCGCTGCGGTCACCTGTCGAAGTCGAGAAACTGTTCGAAGACTGTCCGGTAGCTGTCGCCAATACCGAGGCTATCGCCGAGCGCTGCCGCGCCTTCGATCTCACGCGCGACCTGGGCTACACGTTTCCGGATTTTCGCGGTGGCGGGCCATCGGGCCGTGCGGCTCCCCAGGCGCTGGCGGAGCTGTGCGGAGCACGACTCGATGCGCGTTACCCCCCGGGCACCGACCACCGCGTCGAAGCCGAGCGGCGGCTCGCGGAAGAGCTCCGCATCATCGAGCATCACAAACTGTGCGGCTTCTTTCTCGTCTATCACGATCTGTTCGATCTGGCCCGCGAAGTCGCCGCCTTTGTCCGGAGCGGGTCCCGCCGGGCGTCCGGCAACCTGCTTCCGGGACGGGGGCGCGGCTCGTCGGTGTCGTCGATCGTCTGTTATCTGCTCGGACTCTCGCACATCGATCCGGTCGCGAACCGGTTGTTCTTCGGCCGGTTTTTGAACGACACGCTGGCCTCCGTGCCCGACATCGACCTCGATTTTCCCCGCGAGATCCGCGAAGAGCTGATCCGGCGAGTCTACAAGCGTTATGGAGACGAGCATGTCGGGCTCGTCTGCTCGTTCCCGACCTACCGGCTCCGCTCCGCCGTGCGGGAGATCGGCAAGGCCCTGGACCTGCCCATGGCGGAGCTCGAGAAAGTTGCGAAACTCGCGACCACCGGTCCCGCGCACCTCGCCGAAGAGCTGGATCGACTTCCGGGATTCGCCGGGCGAAAGGACGCGCCGCTTTGGAAGGAATTGTGTGACCGCGCGCGTGAGATCGCGGGGTTGCCGCGTCACGTATCGCAGCACGTCGGCGGTATGATCATCTCGAGTCGGCCGCTGATCGAGCTCGTGCCGCTAGAGCGTTCCGCCATGGAAGACCGTGTGGTCTGCCAGTGGGACAAGGATTCCTGCGACGACGCCCGATTCATCAAGATTGATTTTCTCGCGCTCGGAATGCTGTCCCTGGTGGAGGAGTGCGTGGAGCTCGTCGCCCGGCTCGACGGCAGCCCTCCCGATCTCTCGCGAATCGATTTCGAGGACCAGGCTGTCTACGACCGGATCTGCCAAGGCGACACGGTCGGACTGTTTCAGATCGAGAGTCGAGCGCAAATCCAGATGATTCGCCGCAGCCGTCCTCGCAATCTCCAGGACCTCGCGGTCGAGGTGGCGATCGTCCGGCCCGGGCCAATCGTGGGAGGAGCGGTGAATCCGTACGTACGGCGGCGCGAAGACGAACGGCGCGCGCACGAGCAGGGCCGCGCGTATGAACCACCTTTCGACCATCCGCTCCTCAAGCCAGCGCTCCACGACACGCTCGGCGTCATTCTCTATCAAGATCAGGTGCTGCAGGTGTGTCAGGCGCTCGCGGGCTTCACGTCGGGACAGGCGGAAGCGCTGCGTCGCGCGATGAGCCGGCGGCGCAGCCGCGAGCTGATGGAGGGATTCTGGATCGAGTTCCGGGACGGCGCGGCCGGTCGCGGCGTCCCGGAACCGATCGCGGAGAAGGTCTTTGCGCAGGTGATCGCATTTTCGGAATTCGGGTTTCCGAAATCGCATGCCGCCGCCTTTGGACTGCTTGCCTATCAGTCCGCCTGGCTGCGCCACTACTACCCGGCCGAGTACTACACGGCGCTGTTCAACAACCAGCCGATGGGCTTCTACTCACTCGATGCCCTGTCGCGCGACGCCCGGCGCAACCACGTCGACATCGAGCTGCCGGACGCGAATACGAGCGACGTCTGGTGCACCGTGGAGCATCGCGGAACGGTACGCGTGGGATTGGGATTCATTCGCGAGTGGAGCGAGCAATCGGCGACGCGCTTCGTGGAAGAGCGCGAGCGCAACGGCGCGTTCGCGAGTCTCGGGGATCTCGCGCGCCGCGCGCCCCCCGAGCTCAAGCGGACCGCAATCGAAAACCTCGTATGGGTGGGCGGCTGTGACGGCTTCGGGCTCACGCGGCGGGAGTTGCTGTGGCAAATCGGACTCCGGTTTCCGCCGCAGGGCGCGCGCGGCGAAGATCTGCGGGGACGGCGACAGCTCGAGCTGCCGCTCAATCACCCTCATGACAACCTTCGCTTTGCGGGAATGGCCGGAGGAGAACGGCTGCTCTCGGAGTATGCCGTTCTGGGATTTGCCGCGAGCGGCCACCCCTTTTCCCTGCTCACGGACGATCTTCCTGCCTCCATTCTCTCGAGCGATCGCCTGCCTCAGCAACGGCAGGGGGCTGACGTCGATGTCGCCGGCCTCGTCGTCGCCCGGCAGCAGCCGCAAACGGCGAAAGGCATCATTTTCCTGCTGCTCGAAGACGCTGCCGGCATGATCAACGTGATCGTGCGCCCCGACGTCAGCGAGCGCTGCCGGATCGCGGTCCGCAGCGAGCCGATCCTGCGCGTCCGAGGCAAGCTGGCGAAAGACGATGGGACGCTGAATGTGATTGCGGAGGAGGTCTGTGGATTGGAACTCGGAACGCGGAAGGCGGATCGCGGAATAGAAATGGACAGCTCCGACTTCCGCGCGCCGCGTTCCGCGTTCGCCTTTCTCAAGTCTCTCCGCGCTCTCGCGCCCGACTCGAACGATTGGGGTTGACCCGCTCCTCCCACTCATCGAGCGAACGCGGCCAGTCGCCGCGCAGCAATCGCGACAGCGCCCGGTCCGCCAGAATCCTGCCGCCCGTCTGGCACGTCGCGCAGTAGTTCACCTCATTCTTCGCGTACCGGATGCGCTGCACCGGCGACCCGCAGTCCGGACACGGCTGTCGGTAGCGCCCGTGCACCGCCATTCCTTCACGAAACGCGGTGACGTCTTCGGGAAACCGCCCTGCGCTCTCTCGGATGAGCCGATCGATCCAGCTGCGCAGCGTCTCGAGGGTCGCGCGGTGGAGCCGGGCAATCTCCTCGCCGGCGAGCGTCTGGGTCAGCGCGAACGGCGACAGCCGGGCCGCATGGAGGATCTCGTCCGAGTAGGCATTCCCGATCCCGGAGAACACCACCGGGTCCGTCAACACGCGTTTGAGCGTATGGTTTTCGGCCACGAGGCGAGCGGCGAACGCATCGAGGGACGACCCCAGCACCTCGAGGCCGCCGCGATCGTGCTCGGCGAGGCCGCCGGCGCCGCGCACCACGTGGAGCGCCGCCCTGCGCTTGGTGCCCGCTTCGGTCAGGAGCAGCGTCCCGTTCGCGAAGTCGAACGCCGCCAGACCGATGCGACCGGGAATCGCCGCTCCGCGTTCGCGCCAACGCAGCCGCCCCGCGATCATCAGATGCAACACGAGAAAGAGGTCCGGGTCCAACGCGATCACGATTCTCTTGCCGAGGCGGCGCAGTGCAGTGACGGTCCGGCCAACGGCTTCCTGCCAGGGCGGATCGACGCTGCGTACGAGGAATGGACTCGCCAGCCGAATCTGCTCGAGCGGCTGTCCCACGATCCGCTGTTCGAGCGCGGCGATATAGGCGGTGATGTCCGGAAGCTCGGGCACGTCTACCCCTTCACTCCGCCGGCATTCCACGCCACCTTGCACCGATGAGCAAACACGAAGTCGCCACGCTCGCGGGCGGCTGCTTCTGGTGTCTCGAGGCGGCGTTCCAGGAATTGCGCGGCGTGGAGGGTGTGCAATCCGGGTACGCGGGCGGCCATGTCCCGCGACCCACCTACGAGCAGGTGTGCACCGGGAGCACGGGACACGCGGAAGTGGTGCAAGTGACGTTCGATCCCGACGTGATCACGTACGCGGATTTGTTGCACGTCTTTTTCACTATTCACGATCCCACGACCCTCAATCAGCAGGGGGCCGATGTGGGTACGCAATATCGATCGGCAATCTATTACCACACCCCCGAGCAGAAAGCCGCCGCCGAACGCGTGATCGCCGAGCTCAAAGCCGAGCAGATCTGGGACGATCCGGTTGTGACCGAGCTCAAGCCGCTCGATGCGTTTTATCCCGCCGAGCAGTACCACCGCGACTACTTCCGGCGCAATCCGAGCCAGGCCTACTGCCGAGCCGTGGTGGCTCCCAAGGTGGCGAAGGTGAGAAAGCTGTACTTCGACCGACTCAAGCAGCCGGTGTGAGCACGAGCGTCTAGCGCCGGCGCGTTGCCCCCAGATACGTCCTGACGAGCGGTACCGCTCCCTGCCGAACGAGGGCGGCCTTCACTTCGGCTTCTTCATCATGGCCAATCGGGACCAGAAACTTTTCCGCGCGTCCCTCGCCATCCCGTATCGCGATCGGTGCTCCGTCGCGATAGAGCAGCCGGTTCCCGGCGAGCGCCGGTAAGGTTTCGCCCGGGGTGATGATGCCCACCAGGTTCAGGGGGTCGGCCCCGCTCACCGCAATCATGGCGCCCTCGTGCTCCTCTCGCCTGACCGCCCGGAGTGATCCGACCGCCTCGGGCAGCGCATACTGCTCACCGGAGAATCCTGCGACGAACCGGCCGCCGCGAATCTCGCCGCGTGCTTCGAGTCGGCGATACACGCGCAGCACATCGCGCCACGGGACGAGCAGCGACTCCCGGGTCACCAGGCGACGGAATACGACGCCGTAGCGGCGCAACAGCTGGCGGGCGACGGCTTCCGCGGCCTGGTCCGTCGAGACGGACCCGGGCCGTTCCACCCGAGACCACCGGCCCGCGGTTTCGACGCCGAACGGTGCGCTCGGCCCGCGGCGGTGTAACGTGCTGATCGGCTTGCGCCTGTCGGACGGGACGAGGAGCGCGCGGAGACCGGCGAAACTATCGGACGTTACCACGCCCCAGGCGACGAGCTCAGCCAGTCCCTTCTCGACTTCGGTACGCAGCAGGCCCGTCGCATTCACCAAGTCGCCGAAGAACGACGCGCCGCGCTGGTCGAGTACCTCGAGCACCGACCGGCCGGCGTGCGACAGCGTGGGTGACGCTGGCTCCGCGCCCGGGGCGAGCGCCTTCCAGATGGCGCCCCGGTCGCGCCGGAATAACGCGACCGGCGTGGTCCGTACGGGGCCCGACCGATGGCCGTTCGTCGCCTGATTCGAGGGCAACGCAATTCGACCCCAGGCGATCTGACCGGAGAGACACAATCCGTCGAGCCAGAGGGGATCGTAATCGCCCACCCGCGCGGGAAGCAGGTCGCGCTCCCAGGCTCCCGCTGGGGCTTCGAATCCATCGAGCAGCTCGAGCACGGCGGCAAGTCCATCGGGGCCTTCGGCGCGCGAGTCCGGAGTCACGCGCTGCCACTTGAACAGGAAGCGCATGAAGTCGGCCGGCGCGACCGGCTCGATTTCCTTGCGGAGCCGGTCCAGCGTGTAGCGGTGGATCCGCGCCAGCAGGCGCCGCTCGCACCACTCGAGCTGCTGCTCGCCCGCGCTCCACCTGCCCCGTAACACGAAACCCTCGTGCTCGAGCGCCCCAAGGGCGAACTCGACATCGTCCCGCGTTAGGCCGACCGACGTCGCGAGACCGGCCGCGGTAGCAGGCCCCACCACTTCGAGGCGCCCGCGTATGAGCTCTCTGATGGCATCTTCTCTCGTCCACGGCTTCGCCCGCTCGCGCTCCGGCACGTCGACCGCTGGTTGAACCGTCTTCCCGGGGAAAATCGCTTCGACCATCGGCACTCGCTCCGCGGCCACCCACAGCGGGGCATCACCCCGGAAAACCGTGGCGCGACCGGCGGCAATCAGCTCGGCGAAGTACCCTTCCCACTTTCCCCTTCCCCCTTCCTCTTCGGTTACGGCTCCGATCGTGAGCAGCGCGTCATGCAGCTCGTCCGCGTCACGGGGCTCGGGCCAGGCTTCGTCTCGTACGCGCCCGATGGCCGCGGCGTCGAGACGTCCGAACTCGTCGGCCGCCTTGATGTCGAGCCCGCGTCTCGTCAGGACCGCCTGGGTGCGCCGCTCTTCGAGCGGCGCGTCGTCGAGGAACGCGTAGGGCTTCGCGTTCAGGACTTCATGGGAGAGCGGTGAAGGCTCCGGTGTATCGCGGGCAACCAGCTGAAACTCTCCGCGCTGCATCGCCTCGAGCACGCGGCGCAGCGCGGGAAAGTCCATCGCTTCCGTGAGGCAGTCCTCGATCGTTTGCTTGACGAGGGGATGATCCGGAATATCGCGGTCGCCCACGAGGTTCTCAGGGCAGGCGAGCTGATCTGGGAACACGGCGGCGACGAGATCTTCGGCCTCCATGCGCTGCAGCGGCGTCGGGACTTTCCGGCCGGCGCGCGAGCGCAGCACCGCGAGCGCGCGGGTGGCGTTCCAGCGCCAGCGGGTGCCGAACATCGGCGCCACCAGCATCGCCTGCACAAGGAGCTGCTCGGCGGTGTCCGGCTTGAGATACTGGAAGACATCCTCGAGCGGGAAGCTGTGCTGCGGCCCGAGTGAGAGTACGATCGCGTCCTCGGTGGCTGCGGCCTGCAGCTCGAAATTGAAGGTGCGGCAGAAGCGCTTCCGCAGCGCGAGCCCCCATGCGCGGTTGACCCGGCTGCCGAAGGGGGCGTGCAGCACGAGCTGCATGCCGCCCGCTTCGTCGAAGAACCGCTCGAGTACGAGCGTCTGCTGCGTCGGTATGACGCCCAGGATCTTGCGGCTTGCGTCCAGATACTCCACGATCTGCCGCGCCGCGGGCTCGGCGAGGCCGACGGATTGCTCGAGCCAGGTGACCGCTTCCGAGGGTGCCGCGAGGCGCTCACCGATCTCTGCCCGCAGCCGCGAAACTTCGCGGGACAATTCCTCGGTTCGTGCGGGCGCCTCGCCGATCCAGAAGGGGATGGAGGGCGGCTGTCCCTGCGCGTCGGCAACGCGGACCTGGCCCGATTCGATCTTGCGGATCAGATACGAGCTGTTGCCGAGCTGGAAGATGTCGCCCGGCACGCTCTCGATGGCGAAGTCTTCGTTCAGGGTTCCGACGAATGTGTCGGTCGGCTCGAGGATGACCCGGTAGTCTCCGACATCCGGTATGGCGCCACCTGACGTGATCGCGGCGAGGCGCGCGCCGCGCCGGCCGCGAAGACGCCGGTTCACGCCATCATAGTGGAGATAGGCGCCCCGCCGGCCGCGGCGCGTCGTGAATCCGTTCGCGAGCATCTGCACGACGTCGTCGAAATCCTGCCGGGTCAGATTGCGGTACGGATACGCGCGGCGCACGAGAGCGAACAGCGTTTCCTCGTCCCACTCGTCGGTGGCCGCCGCCGCCACGACCTGTTGCGCCAGGATATCGAGCGGGCGATCGGGGATGATGAGCCGATCCAGCGCGCCTTCCTTCGCCGCGCGGACGAGAGCCGCGCACTCGATGAGCTCGTCGCGCGAGAGCGGGAACAGCCGGCCCCTGGGCACCGCGTCGAGATTGTGCCCGGAGCGCCCCACGCGCTGCAGCAGGGTCGCGATGGCGCGCGTCGACCCGATCTGGCAAACGAGATCGATCGACCCGATATCGATGCCGAGCTCGAGGGACGCGGTCGCCACCAGGGCCCGGAGCTTGCCTTCCTTCAACCGGGTTTCCGCATCGAGCCGCTTTTCTCGCGACAGACTCCCATGGTGGGACGTGACGGCATCGGCGCCGAGCCGCTCCGACAAGTGCATCGTGACCCGCTCGGCCATACGGCGCGTGTTGACAAACACCAGCGTAGTCCGATGCTCGGAGACGAGTTGGGCAAGCCGCTCGTAGATCTCCTCCCAGACCTCGGCCGCCATGACAGCCTCGAGGGGGGACGAGGGGATCTCGATCGCGAGATCGAGCCGCCGCGCATGCCCGGAGTCGACGATGGGACACACGGCGCCGCCCGTAAGGAATCGGGCGACCTCTTCGATCGGCTTTTGCGTCGCCGAAAGACCGATGCGTTGCAGTGGCCGTCCGGCCAGGTGCTCGAGCCGCTCGAGCGAGAGCGCCAGGTGACTGCCCCGCTTGTCGCGCGCAACGGCATGGATTTCATCCACGATGACCGTACGCACGCTTTTCAACATGTCCCGGGCGCGCTCGGAGGTGAGAATCAGAAACAGTGACTCGGGCGTCGTGACCAGGATATGCGGGGGACGCCGGATCATCGCCTGCCGGTCCGCGGCCGGCGTGTCGCCGGTGCGCACCAGCGTTCGGATCTCCACATCCGGCAGACCAAGCTCGGGAAGCTGCGCCCGGATCTGCTCGAGCGGCTCCGCCAGATTCTTCCGCACGTCGTTCGAGAGCGCCTTGAGCGGCGAGACGTAAAGCACCTGGATTCCGTCGGCCAACGTGCCATCGACTCCCTGCCGCAGCAGACCGTCGATGGCGGACAGGAACGCCGCAAACGTTTTGCCGGAGCCCGTGGGCGCGGCTATGAGCGCATGACGACCGTCCTGGATAAGCGGCCAGGCACGGCGCTGGGGTTCAGTGGGTGCCGCGAATCGACTCAGGAACCAGCGAGAAACAGCGGGATGGAAGCCAGGCAGTGACATGAACGGAATCTAACCGACGGCGCCCTCGAGCGACTCGCCTCGCGTGGCGACGATCCGTTCGATCGTCTCGCCGACCTTGTTGTTTGGCGTCGACGCGCCGGCCGTAAGCCCGATCGAGACCGGCCCGTCCGGAATCCAGCCCGACCGCCGCTCCTCCCGGCCCGACCCGACCGGCCGGTAGCGGATCGTGGCTGTGTCCGGGTCGATGCACGTCGCATCTTCGATGTGAAACGTCGGCACGCGCTGCTGGCAGATCGCCGCAAGGTGAGTCGTGTTGCTCGAATTGTACCCGCCGATGACCACCATCAGATCGAGCGAGTCCGCGATCAGCGCGAGCACCGCGTCCTGCCGGTCCTGGGTTGCCGAGCAGATCGTGTCGAAATTACGGAAGTGCTCGTTCAGGGCGGATTCGCCGTACCGCCGCATCATGCTCTCGCGCACCCGCGCGGCAATCGCGAGTGACTCATTGGACAGCATCGTCGTCTGATTCGCCACGCCGATGCGCACGAGATCGCGTGCCGGGTCGAACGCGGGGGAAAGCTTTCCGGCGAATCGACGCAGCAGGTCGGCGTCGTCGCCGCCGGCTTCGATATGGCGGCACACCTCCTCGGCTTCACCGACATCGCGAACCACGAGATAGCGACCTCCAGCATACTTCGTCACCTGGCTCGCCGTCGCCTTGGTCTCCTCGTGGTAGTACTTCCCATGGATCAGCGCGGTGAAACCGTCCTTCGCATAGCTGTCCACACGCTTCCACACGTTCAGGACCGACCCACAGGTTGTGTCCACGAGCACACATCCAATGGCTCGCAGTCGTTCGAAGTCTCGGACCGTGACTCCGAACGCCGGGAGAATCACCACGTCCTCGGAACCGACGCCGGTGAAGTCGAACTCACCACCATCGGGGCGGTGCAGGCACGCGACCCCCATGTCACGGAGCTTCGCGTTCACGTGCGGGTTGTGGATGATTTCGCCGACCAGGAAAATGCGCCGGTCGGGAAATTTTGTGCGCGTCTCGTAGGCGTACTCGACCGCTCGGTCGACGCCATAGCAAAAGCCGAACTCACGCGCCAGGCGGAAGGTGAGCGAGCCCGTGCGGAGCGCATAGTCCTGTTTCCGAATAACGTCGACGAGGCGGCTGTGATAATCGGCCGCCAGGGCTCCTTCGATGGCCCCTTTGAGGCCGAATCCGCGGCGAAAATAGGTCTGTCCCACGTCGTCCAATCTAGCAGGTTCCTAGAGTTGTACCCTGCAACTCACGCTGTCACCTGAGCTCGGCAGCGATACCACGGATCCCGCGAGACTCACCCGCTGGCCGGCCGAGTAGTCGACCCCGCTCCCCCGAACCGTGGCGCTGATGCGCGCGCCAGCCGTCGTGATCTGCACGAGCCCGCTGTCCACGCCGAAGCCACGCGCGATTTCACCCACCATGAAGCGCACCGACATCGCGGCGCCGCGGGGTGTTGTGCTGTCTCCGCGCGCCAGGATCGGATACTCGCCCGCAATCGCGGCGCCGGGGTTCCGGAGCCAGATCAACACGCCGTCGCCACCGTTCACGCCGGCGAGCATGAGGCCAAGAGCGCGCCGACACGGATGTGCCGAAGCGGGAACAACGAGCTCCGCGCTGTCGTGCGGCGGCCAGTGCAGCTGGATCCACACCGTCCCCGCTTTGGCGCGGGCGGCCCCCGGCCTCCGGGCGCAGGCCAGCCCGACGACGAGGCACGCGAGCGCGAGACACGCGAGCTTCAGGGTTTCGGCACTCCCAATTGGCTCCGGGCATCATCGACGGAAAGCGTGAAGGGAACGAGTGCGCGCACGACTTCGGGCGGGATAACCCGCGACTGGAGGGTCGGCCGCTCGACGCAAACGAGCACCTGATAGCCCGCTGCTCCAAGCCCCACAGGGTCGCCGCGGATGACGTCGAAATTCAGCGTGAGGGATTTCTTGCCGACGCGGCTCACGTATGCGGCGACGCGAAGCCGGTCGTCCAGTCGCGCCGGCCGGTAGAACTCACTATGAATGGCCGCGCGGGGAAACCACACGTTGTAGCGATCGAAGACGTTACGAAACGCGAGTCCCGCGGCGCGGAACAGCTCGGTTTCCGCGATTTCGAAGAAACGCAGGTACGCGCCGTAGCAGATTATTCCCGCGAAGTCGATATCGGACCAGCGGACGTACTCATCTATGATGTAGGGCTTTGCGGCCATCGCTCCCGCCGGTAGCAGGAGCCGGAGAAGCTAGGATCGCGTGGTCTCTGACGCCAGGATTTTTCAGCCCCGCCCCATCCTAGTTTCCGCCTGCCGCCCCGCTGCCACCATTTTCGGGCTTCAGCCCATACGCCTTGAGCCGCCTCCACAGGGTGGTTCGGCTGATCCCCAGCCGCCGGGCCGTTTCGGCGAGCTTCCCGCTCGTGCCGTGCAATGTCTCGACAATTGCCTGGCGTTCTCGGTCGGCCAACGTCCGCGCCTGATCCCCCCGGGGCAGGAACACGGCCTCCCCGAGACTCGTCCCCCCGGAGCGGAGCGGCGAGGGGCGGCCCCCCAGGGCGAGCAAGCGTGGCCGGAGGGTATCGGCCCGCTGGTTGGCGAAATCCGCCTCGATCCCAGCCATGCGCCGGGCGTGCTCGTTTGCGTAGAGCAGGCGCCCGTAGGGGTCAAAGACGGCCACCCCATCACTGAATGATTCCATCAGGGCCTGGCCGAGTGGCGTGAACGAAAGAGTAGTTGGCACAGTCGGAGTCTTTTCTTTATTTGTCATACGCATCTATGGTGCTCGATGTGAAACGCGGTGCCCGGTTTCAAGTCGAACCGGCTCTATAAATAAAGGACCCGGCGCAAGGAATCCGGTCACATCTACCGGTGGCGTCGCCGCCGGCGTCCGCCGCGGGCCAGACGCTGGCGATCGCCCTTCGGGAGGCCCCGCAACTGTCGCTCCAGGTCGGCCAGGGTCTCGGCCCGCACCGTTTCGCGCTTACCCCGTAAGACCGTGAAGCGAACAGGCCTGTCAAACGCCGGCAAGTCCGTTGCACGCAAGCGTCTCGCCTGCCCCTCCTTGAGCCGTAATCGCACGACCCCGCCAGCTGGTTCTACACCGTATTCGAGCGGAATCCGGTCACCATGCAGGTGAATCGACGCTGGCAGCCGGTCCAGATCAGCCCGCGCCGGGCCGGGCAGCAGGGCATCGATATCGAGCGTGAGTCGTGTCTCAAGAAACTCGTCCCAGGAGCGCACCTGCTCGAGCTGGAGCAGGAGCAGCGCGCTGATCTGGTCGGGCGCGAGGTTGGCAAGCCGGCCGCCCGAACGGCGCCAGTAGAACTCTATTCGATCGAGCGTGCGCTTCACGCGTGACTGGTCGGGGTGAGGGGTCGCTCCCGCGATGACCGCATTCACGAGCGCCCGCCGCGCCGCCGCGGCAAGCTCCGGTGGGAAAGGGTCCGGTAGCGGCTCGGCTTCGTGGTCCAGCAGGAAGCCGAAGTATCTGACCGCACGAACCACGACGAGTCCTGCGTGACGGCGGTTGCGTTCAAACTTCACGTCCGGCGCCGCGCGCTGGGCGTAGTGTCGAATGAGACGCTCAGGGATCTGCGTCCCTTCAATGCTCGCCCGCGGCACGCCAAACCGATCCGCGAAGTACCGCAGCGCACCCGCGACGGCACCCCAGCTGCCGCTCACCGACCCGCGGCTCACGCGGGCTTCGCGCCCGTCCGCCGTTTGTTCGTCGATGACGAGATCGAGTGGCATGATGCGCGCCAGGAGATCGGCGAAACGGGCGAGCAGCGCCTGCTCCGCGTAGGGCAGCCGTTCCGGCAGCGGCTGTTCCAGTTGGCGATACACGGAAGCCATTCCCAGGGCCACGTCCTCGATCACCTTCACCAACACGCCGCGCCCCTCCGCCCAGCGGTCGATCGTATCGTGGAAGAGGTGACGGGGCAGTCCGTACACCTCGCCCAGGTATCCGTGCTTGTTCACCGCCTCCGCATAAATGTTGTAGCTCGTCAGATGGTCGCTTCCAGATACGACGAGCCCGGCGAGATTCCGCTCGTCGCGCGTCATCCGGTGCAGCGAATCGATGTTGGCACACACGGCGACAACGGGCAACAATTGAGCGTCCGCATGGTAGAGCAGCTCCCCGAAGGGGCGCTCGACCGGCATCGCTTCTACTTCACGCCCGTACGCAGTGAGGTGTCCGTGCTCGACCAGCCCGCGCTCGGAGAGCAGGGTGACCGCATCCCGGTATGCCCTGCGATCGAGCGGGACCGGCAGGTCGAGATCCTGAGCGTCCACCCCTAGTGCCGCGCAGGTGATCGCCACGCGCTCCGCATCACCCGCGAGTTGGAATTCGGGAGGAGCGGGGCGAAGCTCATCGAAGACCAAGTCCCGATCCGTCAGGATGAAGACCTGGCCGCTCGCCACGCGCCCGTGAACCCGACCGGCCATTTGAAGGATTTCGTTCGACCCGAGGTACAGGCGCGTGAGAACGTTCCTGCCCCGCTCCACGACGTTGGTGTACCGCGCATCGTAGATGACGACCGTATCCAGGCCATGGATGTTGAGCGCGGATTGGCCCGCCGCCGTCATCGCGAGGAGAAACGGTCGCGCTACCGAGCCATCGAGGAACGGCCGAATGACTCGGATCGGCTCGCCACCGTGGTAGAAGGCCGTCGACAAGGCCTGCCAGCGGTCACCCAACTCTCCCGCGATTTGCTCCACCTCGGCCCGGGTTGGGACGAATACGGCCACACCGCGACGTTCTCTGATTACGCGGCGAATGAAGCGCTCGTCGAGGAAATCGAGCGGCCGCACCGGGAGCACCCGTACCTCCGCGGCCTTCGCCGGATCGAAGGCGCGGGTCTCGAGGACCTCCGCGGAGTTCAGATACGCCGCATAGAACCGAGGGTCGACCGTAGCGGACAACCAGATGAAGCGACACCGGGCTCGCTTCCCGAGAGCAAGACACAGCTCCAGCTCGGCTGACGTCTGGTGGATCTCGTCCACCACCAGCGTGTCGCGCGCGGTAATCAGGCCATCCTCGAACCAGCGGCGCGCGATCCCGGTCGTCACGATCACGACGTTCCAGGTCGGCGTCTCCGGCGTTGCCTCGCGTTCCCGGTTCACGACCCCCACCCGCAGATTGGCGGCGAGGATGGTTTCAGCCATCGACCGGATCGCGAGCGTCTTGCCTGTTCCTGTTCCGGCGACGATCCCAAACCCCCGCCCCGACTGCGCGAGACGGCGAATGTCGGCGCCGTGCTCACGCGCCAGCAGTGTCTCGATGCGGAGTCCGAGAGCGAGCTCGATCGTCTCACACGCCGCGCGGGTCGGGGCAATAACGACGACACGCCCGGTCGGCGGCTCGGCGGCCAGAAACGCTTGTGGATCAGGCGGGAGAGAGTGGTCGCGAGAGAGGTGCACGTCTTGTCGGGGAGGCTTCAGGGGCCCCCGAATGCGGTGCTAGCGGTTTGGCTCAAGCCGCTCGATGGCTTTCAGCACTTCACCGCTCTGGGCATGGCGCCCCAAGGCGCGCTTGGAGAATACCTTACGGCCGTCCACTTCGACCTCGAACACCCCCCCGGAGGACTGGATCAGCTTCACCTCGGCCTGCGGAAAGGCCTTGCGAATTTCGGCCGCCAGACCGGCAGCTCGTGGTTCGTAATTTCAGACGACGCAATATTCTATGGTCACGCGCATGTACTTAGGATAGCTGAGCTTGACACACCGCGCCACATCTCCAACTTTGCGGCGCATCCAACACCCTCCAAGCTCAACCGCATCTTCCCCGTCCCACCGGGTCGCCACCGCCGTTCGGACCGTAAGCACGGCGGCCGCGATCGGCATTCTGATCGTTGCCGCCGTCATGCTCGTTTCCAGCGAGACCCCATTCGTCGCTCTGGAAGAAATGCTCGGACTTGTGTTCGTCGGAGCCCTTATCCATCGCGCCGGTGTGGCGCTCCCAGGCGGGGAATACCTCTCGTTTCTTGGAGGAGTGGCTTTACTGGGATTGTTCGAGCTGGGGTGGCCCATCGCCGCGTTCGTAGGAGCACTCGGGGCCGGGTTGACGGATCTGGGATTGCGGAAAAGCGGTTGGCGGGCGGCAGGGATGGATGTGTCGAGGTTTACGATCGGCGTTGGGCTCGCCGGAGCTTGTTATGAGTGGTGGGGTGGAGAAAACGGGGCGGGGGCGCTCTCACCAAGCAACACGCTCGCGCTCACGGGGACGATCGCGATCTTCACGGCGATTGCCGCGTTGCTCGCGGCCGTGGATCCCGGCATCAAGCGCAAGGGGGACAGTGCCCGCTGGGCCGCGGTGGTGAACGGGGTCGCGGCGTTCCTGGCGCTGCCCTGGCTCTGGCTGGTGCACGCCAGACTCGACTTTCCGGTTGTTCTCGCTCCCCTGGCCCTGCTTATCGCCGCAACCGCGGTCGCCTTGTTCCTGATCCGAGGAGCGGCGCGGTCGCTCGTCCAGGACCTGGCGCGCGCCTTCGACGAAACGCTCAGCGCCTCCCCCACTCTGACGGAGGGCTTTCCACAGGTCGAGGACCTGGCCCGTCGGTTCCTATCGTGCGATGAAATGGCGATTGGCCGCTACGAACCTCACGACGATCGCATCGCGGTAGTCGCCCATACAGCAGGCCTCACAGACGCGAATCTCGATATAACCACGGGCGCCGGAGCGGAAGCGGTACGACTGCATCAACCGGTCGTGTCGCGTGCCGCGCCTTCGGACGCCAGTGAAGATGGGCAGCCCGGCGTGGAAGTCGTGGTGCCGCTTTTCCATGGCGGACAGCTCGTCGGCATGTGGAGCGTCCGGCGGTCGGACGCCGGGACGTACGGAGAGCTCGATGCTCGTATGCTGGAGCTGCTGGCCAGCCCGATCGCGCGGCTGATCGCATTCGAGGGATCAATGCGTGTCCTGGGCGTGGCCGCCGAGCGCAGCACGGGCGCGGGCAGTCGGTTTGGTGCGGCGCTCGAGCGCGTCGAAGTCATGCTCCAGCAAGGGGGTATGGCCGCCCAACGATCCCGGCAGGGGGCTAGCCACTCTACCGGATCGCTTTCCGCAGCACTTCGGGAAGCTGGATCACTGAAAGAAAGTGCTGGGGAAGTCAATGCTGCTGGCGGGGCGACCCGGGATGCCGGGACCCGCATGGAGGAAACCGCCGCCAAGGTGCGGGTGGAGACCCAGGAAGCCGTGCGCCAGCTCGTCAGTCTCGGCGCGGCCGCGGAGGAGAGCGCGGCCGAAGTACGGCGGCTGCGCGACGTGGCGGAGCAGGTCGAGCGGTTTTCCGAGACGATCGGGTTCGTCGCCAATCAGACGAACCTGCTGGCGCTGAATGCCACGATCGAATCAGCCCGTGCGGGCGTGCACGGACGGGGGTTCGCCGTGGTGGCTGAAGAGGTGCACAAGCTTGCCGAGCAAAGCGGGCGGGAGGCTCGCAATATCGGCAAATCAGCGCAGGAGACCCGGCGAGCCCTCGAACGCGCCGTGCAGGTGCTCGAGCAAATGCGAGTCGACCTGGTGCAGGTCGTGCAGGGTTCGGCGAACTGGGTGAAGGACCTGGACGCCATCGCCGAGGCCGCCACCGGTTCCGGGCGCGCGGGGCGCCGGGTGGCCGAGCTGGCTCAGGGTATCGCGGAGCTTTCGGGTCGCCTGTCGGTTTCGCTCGAGCAACAGAAGGAAGCCGCCCTGGTGCCCGCCCGAGAAGCAGACGCCTCCGCGGCGAGCGCGGCGCAGCAAACCGAAGCGGTCCAGGCGCTGCGGCATGCGGCAGCCGAGTTCATTCTCGCAACGCAGGAACTCGCGCGCGCGGTCGCCGAATTGCGCGGGGGTCGGGACGTATCAGCGTCAGCCTGAAAACCGATTGCGCCCTGAGGAGAAATGATGCGTGCACTTAGAGTGCTCGCGCTGGCCGTGCTGTGCACGGTTACGCAGCTCAAGGCGCAGCACACCCGCGAATACGAGTTCGATATGTTCGGCGCGTACACGAAGTACGACGCGTCGTTCAATCTCGTGAACAAGTGGGGAGGCGGCATCCGGTTCGGGTACCTGTTTGGGTCCCGCGTCGGGGCGGAATTGGACATCCTGCTTCAGCCCGACTACCCGCTCGGGTCCGGGACGGGCACCATGGAGCCGCTGATCGGCGGCGGCAGCCTCGTCCTCAATCTCCTGAACGCACAACGCAACATTTTCTATGTGGTGGGCGGATACTCCCGGCTCGATTTCGGCGAGACGGCGCCCTACCAGTTTACTGACGGTGGATTCCACGGAGGAGTGGGCGACAAGCTCTTCCTCACGAATCGCGTCGCGCTGCGGCTCGAGGGGCGAGCCATCTATACGCCGGAGACGAAGTCGTCCTTCAGCACCAAGGCCGTAACGCACGTCGTGGCCACAGCGGGGCTCGCCATTTTCGCCCCCAACGGCAAACGCGCCCCGTCGCCAGCACCCCAGACTCCCGCACCCGTTGCCGTGGCAGCCGCGGCGCCGCTCCTTGTCGATCCCCAGCCACATCAGGGACCGCCGCCGTTGCCACCACCCACGCCGGTCGTGAGCGACGCGGACGGAGACGGAATCCCCGATGGTCCGGATGCGTGTCCGAATACTCCGCACGGAGCGGTCGTCGACGATCACGGTTGCGCGATCGATTCGGATCACGATGGCGTCCCGGATGGACTCGATCACTGTCCCGATACGCCAGCCGGTGCGATGGTCGATACGTACGGATGCCCGTCGGACCTGGATCACGACGGCATTCCCGATGGGCTGGACAAGTGCCCTGACACTCCGGGTGGAGCGGTCGTGGATGCCATGGGCTGTCCGATCGATCACGACCACGACGGCGTTCCGGACGGAATCGACAAGTGCCCGACCACTCCTGCGGGCGTCCATGTGGATGCGAGCGGTTGTCCGGTGGACGAGGATGCGGACGGCGACGGCGTTCCTGATTCGGTCGACAAGTGTCCGAATACGCCGCATGGGTTACCGGTGGACGCAAACGGTTGCTTGTTGTTGTTCCACCCGGAGCCGCCCGCGCCGGCGGAGCCTGGGCACGCCATGGCTCCCGCGCGCCCGACACTCATCCTGCACGGGGTGAATTTCGAATCCGGTAGATCTGTGCTCACCCGGGATTCCTACGCCGTGCTTGACCTCGTTGCCGGCTCACTGGTCGCGAATCCCGAAATCCGGATCGAAATCGCCGGGTATACCGACAACACCGGCCCCATGGGCGCCAACCTGAGGCTTTCGGAAGCGCGAGCCGCGGCGGTGCGAGCCTATCTGGCGCGCAAAGGCGTGGTGCCCGTTCGAATGACGGCGCGCGGATACGGCTCCGCTCATCCGATCGCCGGGAATGTGAGCGCCGCGGGGCGGGCGCAGAATAGACGAGTCGAGCTGCACAAGCTTTCCTGAACGGGACGTTTGAGCCCCGCAGGGGTCCGGACCCCCGGGTACCGGACCCCTTATCTTGGTCAACGTGATCGAGCGATTTTGGCTGCTCCTTGCGGCCGCATGTGCCTGCGCCAGTCCGGCGCTGGCGCAGCATCGCCCGCCCCCACCAAAACGAAAACCGGCGCCCGCCCATAGCGTCCCCGCGGCGCGGCCGCCGATCCCCACGCCTCGGTCGATCCTCGGCTTTGAGCCGGGTGACGATCGCAAGCTCGCTGACTGGCCTACGCTCGTCCGTTTCTACCAGGGGCTCGCCAAGGGCTCGGATCGGATCCAATACCACGAGCTGGGGCGCACGACGTTAGGCGCGCCGTTCATCGCGCTCGTCATCTCCAGTTCGCAGAATCTCAAACGCCTCGACTCGTTGAGGCGGCTCAATGCGAGACTGGCGGATCCGCGCACATTCCGATCACCGGCGGAGTCGCGCAATGCGCTGCGAGACGGCCGAACGATCGTGCTCCTGACGTCGGGAGTGCACTCCACCGAAGTCGGTGGGCACCTGACGCCCGTGTCCATTGCCTATCGACTGGCGACGGATACGAGCGTGGCGATTCGATCGATGCTGGACAACGTCGTACTGCTGCTCGTCCCGTCGCTCAATCCTGATGGCGTGACGATCGTATCCCGCTGGTACAATCGCACGTTGGGTACTGTGGCCGAGGGTACGAATCCCCCCGAGTTGTATCACCGCTACGCAGGGCACGACAACAATCGGGACTGGTACGCATTCACGCAGGTCGAAACTCAGCTCACGGTCGACTCGCTATACGACGTTTGGCACCCGCAGATCGTCCTGGACCTGCATCAGCAGGCGGCGGACGGCTCGCGGCTGTTCCTGCCGCCGTACCTCGATCCCATCGATCCGAATGTCGACCCGCTGCTCGTGGACGGCGCTAATGCGCTCGGCACCGCGATGGCATGGGAGCTCGCGGGCCAGGGGAAGACCGGCATCTCCATCAACTCGAGCTACGACGCCTGGACGCCCGCACGGGCGTACGAGCACTACCACGGTGCGGTGCGGATTCTCGCCGAGGCGGCGAACGCGAATCTCGCGACGCCGGTCGACATTCCGTTTGCGGAGCTCGAGGCCCGGGCACGGGGGTACGACGCCCGTACGCGGTCGTGGAATTTCACGGCCCCCTGGCCGGGCGGCCGTTGGACAATTCGCGACATCGTCGGCTATCAGACCTCTGCGGCATACGCGCTGCTTGACAACGCGGCTCGATTCCGCGACCAGTGGCTCGCGAATTTCCTCGTTATCGGGACACGGGCCGCCCATGGATGGAAGGGATGGCCGTATGCCTACGTCATCCCGCGGCAGCGCCAGGAGAGCCTTGGGGTCGCCACCCTGCTCGCGATCCTGCAACGCGGGCAGGTCGAAGTGCGAACGGCGCAAGAGCCGTTCACTCTGGGAAGCCAGCACATCGCCGCCGGCGCGTATGTCGTCGTATTGCGACAACCCTATGCCGCGTTCGCCAAGACGCTGCTCGAAACGCAGCACTATCCCGACCTGCGCCTCTATCCCGGCGGCCCGCCGGAACCGCCTTACGACGTAACGGCGCACACCCTGCCCTTGTTGTTCGGGATTAGCGCGATCTCCGTGGCCGAGTCGTTGCGCGTGCCGCTCTCTCCCCCAGTCGCACCGGAACGCCCGCGCGCTCCCCCGCCAGTGTTTGGGTCGGACGCTCCGGTCCCTCGAATCGCCGTGTACCGCTCCTACGCCGTGTCGATGGACGAAGGATGGACCCGCTGGGTTTTCGATCAGTGGAAGATTCCATACGCCTCGCTCATCGATTCGACGATCCGCGCGGGAAACCTGCGCGACAACTTCGACGTGATCGTCATTCCGGACGAGTCGCCCGTCGAGCTCATGGACGGGTTGCCGGCGCGGGTGTATCCGCCGCCGTTCGGCGGCGGGATCGGCCAGGAAGGCGTGAAAGAGCTGCGAAAGTTTGTGGAGGATGGCGGGACACTGGTTGGCCTGAACGATGCCAGCCGGTTTCTGGTCTCCCAGCTCCTGCTGCCGGTGCGGAACGTTCTGGAAGGCGTGGCCGACGACGAATTTTATGCTCCGGGCTCGATCTTCCGGCTGGTCCTGGATACGACCCAGGCGATCGCGCGCGGGATGCCGGAACAAAGCATCGCCTGGTTCGAGAACGGCCCGGCGTTCGACGTGCTCGATTCCAGTGCAACTACGATCATCGGGCGCTTCCCTACGGAGGCGGACAAGGTGCTCCGCTCAGGATGGGTCCTGCATCCGGACCGGATCGCCGGTCGCGGGGCCCTGGTCGAGGCGCGGCTCGGTAAAGGACGCGTCGTGCTGTTTGCCTTTCGCCCGCAATACCGCGGCCAGAGCCTCGCCACCTATCCCCTGCTTTTCAATAGCTTGCGGCCGCACTGAGCGCCTGTGACGGGCGTCTCTTGTCTGGCTTCACAATTGTGGTATCGTAGGTCCCCTTATGCGGTTGTCCCGGCAGGCAAGCGTCCTCTTGCTCTGGGCCGCACTCCTCACGAGTCGCGGCCTTTTTGCGCAATCCGTTTCGGATAGCGCGCCGTACGTCGTATTGGCTGATCAGGCCCGGGTGGCACTGCGCCCCGTGGACATTCGCTACGCGCAGCCCGCCCTCCCCCAGCTCTTACCATCCCGCCATGCGGTCAAGGCGCTCTACGTCAATGCGTGGGCATTCGGCTCGGGTCGTCTCTGGGAATTGATCCGTCTGGCCCAGGAGACCGAGATCAACTCGTTCGTTGTCGACGTGAAGGACGACACGGGTTGTCTTCTGTACCAGTCCGACGTGCCGACCGCGCAGCTGATCGGAGCCAATCAGTGCACGCGCGCCCGAGACGCCAAAGCCCGGGTCGACTCGCTCCTCGTGCACGGGATTTACCCGATCGCGCGGATCGTAGTGGCGAAAGATCCTCGCCTGGCGGAGCACAAGCGTGAGTGGTCAGTGCATCTCGCCGACGGTGAGTTGTGGCGTGACCGGATCGGGATGGCTTGGGTCGACGCCTACAACGATTCGGTGTGGATCTATGCGTCCCAGCTTGCGGCAGAGGCGGTGCGAAAGATGGGATTCGCGGAGGTGCAGTTCGATTATGTGCGGTTCCCGGACGAGCCCCGTGAGCGGCTGGCAACCGCCGTATTCTCCGCGCGCCGGCCGGGAGACAACGAGCGGCTCGGCGTGCGACGCAACATCCAGCTGCTCAAGTCTCGGCTCGCCCCACTCGGAGTGCCGGTGACCTTCGATATCTTCGGCCTCACCGCGTCAGCGACCGACGACATGGGAATCGGACAAGTCTGGGAGGACTTCAGCTCGGTCGCGGACGTTGTCCTTCCGATGGTCTACCCCAGTCATTATCGGGCCGGCGCGTACGGATTTGCGTGGCCCAATGGGCAGCCCTACAACGTCGTCCATCGGGCGCTGGTGGAAGCGCTGGGCCGCTCACAATCCGCCGACGCCGCCGAGATTCGCCCCTACCTCCAGGCGTTCACGCTCGGGCGCCGGCTGCCGCGTTACACGCCTCTGGAAATCCGTGAGCAGATCCGCGCGGCGGAGGACCTGGGGATCAACTCATGGGTGTTGTGGAATCCGCGGAGTGTATACCAGCGCGAGGCGTTGCGGCCGCTGCCAGGCGGCCAATAGCACTCACACCCCGGCGAAGACGAGGCCGGGCTCCCACGCCGTGACGTAGCCGGCAATTGCCGAAGCCGCGACCGAATAGGGATTGGCGAGATACAGCTGTCCCGGACCGGAACGCCCGGGGAAGTTGCGGTTAATCGCGCTGATCGTCACCTCGTCACGCGTGCGCGATACACCCGGACCGGCGTTGATACAGGCGCCGCACGACGGCTCGAGAAATGTCGCGCCGACGTCCCGAAACAGGTCCAGGTACCCCTTCGCGGCGCAGTAGTCTTTCACGTCCTGGGAGCCCGACTGGATAAAGAAGCGGACCCAGGGAGCGACGCGGGCGCCCTGGTCGCGCGCATCGCGCAGCACGCGGGCGTACATGTCCATGTCGGCCTTCTTCCCCGCGGTGCAGGAGCCCGCGTAGGCGATGTCGACGCGGACGCGAGCGGGCAAGTCCGCAATCGCCACGCCGTTTCCCGGATCGCCTGGTAGGGCAAGCATCGGGTGCACGGCGCCTACGTCGATTTCGATGATCTCGCAGTACCGGGCCTCGGGATCGCTCGCCAGATCGGCGCAGAGCCGCCGCGCCTTCTCCTCGCTCATTCCTCGTTGTTGAACCAAATACTCGGCCGTGCGATCGTCGGGTGTGACGTACCCCGTGAATCCCCCGACCTCCGCCGTCATGTTGGTCATCGTGGCGCGCTCGTCGACCGATAGCTCGCTGACCGCGTTCCCGCAGTACTCGACCAACTTTCCGATGGCCCGGCCGCTTCGGACGTAGGGATGGCGCAGGATTTCGAGCATGTAGTCCTTCGCCGTGACGTTCTCCGGTTTCGTTCCCCGCAGCACGATCTTGACCGTTTCGGGAACGGTGATGCGTACGTCCTTCGTGATCCAGGAGTTGAAAATCGCCGTCGTGCCGACACCGAACGCGATGCATCCGACCGCGCCCGCGTGTGGCGTGTGCGAGTCGCTGCCGATGATGATTTGCCCCGGCTCGGCATGTGACTCGAGAATCTTGGAGTGGCAGATCGCCTCCGAGCCGTGCTTCCCGAGCCGCAGCTCGCCGTACAGCCTGATGCCCTGGCGTTCGGCGAAAGCACGTTGCTTGCGTTCCAGATCCTGCGCCACATCGAGCAGCCCTTCCTTGATCCGCTCGGGCGTCATGGCCTCGGCGAGGAACGTGAGATGATCGCGGAAGAGCAGCACCGAGTCGGGATCGTTCACCTTCGCATCGGATCCAACCAGACGCTCGAAGAAAATGGCCGCCATCGGCGTCACGTATTCATGACTGAAGCGCGTATCGGTAACGACGAAGCCTTCGTCACCCGGTTTCACGGCGGGGACGCCGATCTTTCCCGCTGCGGCGTCAACCACCCAGTGACGCGCGATGATTTTCTCGCCGAGCGTCATCGGCCGTGTGGCGGTGTCGGGCGGCGCGACGGCAACCCGTCCCTGGAGGCGCGCCACGTTGTAGTTGAACAACCCACCGTACTCGATGATGCCGCGGGTGATCTCCCCTTCGCCGGCGGCGAAGATTGCGAGCGGAACCTCCTCGCCCCGCCTGACGCGCTCGAGGATCGAGAAATCGGTGGTCGTCAGGACCCCGAGGTTTTGACAGTTCTCGCGGTAGATGCGTTCGATGCTCTGCGCCACGACGAGCTTGATCCCGGCGCACAGCTCGGCATAGGGCGACTGTTCCCGAGACGATCCCTTCCCTCGTCTTTTCCCGCTGACGGAGACCGCGAATCCGCCCCGTTTCACCGCCCCGCGCCCGATCGGAAACTCGGAGCCGCACTTGAGACCCAGGTAGGGGAATTCCCCCAGTGTTTCGTCGTAGTAGTAGCAGATGTACGCGGGTGTGATCTCGTCGGTGGAGATGTCGTCCCGCAACGCGACCGCGGGCTCCCAGCGCAGGTCCTTGCCATCCAATTGATTCCGGACGAGGACCGGATCTGCCGTGAGGAAAAGAATCCGCCCATCGAAGCGCACGCGGTCGGGCAACCGGTGGACCACCCGCGAGAGTAATGCGTCGCGCATGGCGTGAAGATCACCCCTTGCTGTGAGTCGATCAAGCGGATTCGTTACGGCATGCCGCGACTGGTGCGAAGCGCCGTAATCGGGCTCGGAATCGCGGGAGCACTTTCCTGCACGCCGCGGGCCAACGTGGGGGCGCAGAGCCCCTCCCCGCCCCTCCCGGCCGTGAGCGGCGCCGCAATGGATGCGCATTTGAAATATCTCGCCGACGATCTCCTGGAGGGGCGCGCTCCCGCCACCCGCGGAGGGGAGCTCGCCGCCCGCTATATCGCCGCCCAATTCGAGGCGCTCGGCCTCGCGCCCGGTGCGGCGGACGGCTCCTACTACCAACCGGTAACGCTCGTTGGATTGATGCCCCGCCCCGCGATGCGGTGGGGAGGTGCCGGCACACCAGGGTCCCTGCGCTATCTCGACGATTTTGTCGCATGGTCCGAGCGGCCCAGCGCAGCCGTGTCCGCCAAGGGCGAGGTCGTGTTCGTCGGGTATGGCATTCGGGCTCCCGAGTGGAAGTGGGACGATTACAAGGACGTAGATCTCCGCGGCAAGCTGTTGCTCATGCTGGTCAACGACCCAGGCATGCAGGATTCGACGATCTTTCAAGGTCGCACGCTCACGTATTACGGCCGGTGGACTTACGAGCTCGAGGAGGCCGGCCGCCGCGGCGCAATGGGGGCCATTCTCATCCACACTACCGAGAGCGCCACCTATCCGTGGGATGTCGTGCGCGGGTCCTGGTCGGTTGAGCAATTCATGCTCGATGGCGCACGCGGCACCGGACTCGAATGTGCCGGCTGGGTTACGGAGCAGGCGGCACGTGCCGTGCTGCGGGACGCCAGGCTCGACTTCGATTCCCTGGTCCGCAGCGCGGCACGACGGAGCTTCCGTCCCGTCCGCACCGGCATCCAGGCTGAGATTTCGATCGCGAGCAAGCTGCGGCGGGTGCCCTCTTCCAACGTGGTGGCGCGCGTATCCGGAGAGAATCCCGTCCTGCGATCACAGGTCGTTCTCGTGACGGCACACTACGATCACAAGGGAATCGGTCCGCCGGTGAACGGCGATTCGATCTACAATGGCGCCGAGGATAACGCGTCTGGGGTTGCCGCGATGCTCGGGTTGGCGCAGGCGCTGATGCATGATCCTGCCCCCCGAAAACGGAGCGTTCTGTTCATTGCGACGACGGCGGAAGAGTCGGGCCTACTCGGCAGCCAGGCCTATGTCGAGAAACCGCTCGCGCCTCTCTCTGGCACCGCGGCGGTTGTGAATGTGGACGTTGCGAACGTGCGGGGTGCGACGCGGGACATTGCCGTGCTGGGTGGTGACCGCTCTACGCTCGGCACGCTTTTCAAGGACGCTGCGGCGCGGGAATCCCTCACGGCCACGGGCGATCCTGATCCAACCCGCGGGTCGTTCTTCCGTTCAGACCATTTTCCGTTCGCGCGCGCCGGCGTGCCGGCGATTTCCGTGGAATCGGGTGTCGAGTTCGTCGGACGGCCCGTGGGCTGGGGCGAGCAACAGAGCCGCATGTACAATGAACAGCGGTATCACGAGCCTACTGACGAGTACCGCTCCGATTTCAGGTACGAGGGGATGGTTCAAGAGGTGCGGGTCGTGCTGCAGCTGATCCGGGCACTAGCGAGCGACTCGAGCCTGCCGAAGTGGCTTCCGGGTTCCGAATTTCAACGCACTCCATAGCTGATCGCAAGCTCTTTCGATTCAGCATGTTGCGCAGCAGGGCGCCGACGGTGTTTGCCATATCTCTGCCATACCGGTAACTTTGCGCCCGTTTTTTACCTCGGAGCGAGCGCCTGGAACTCCCCACATCCCATCGGCTCCCGCTTTCCTGGCTACTGGAAGCCGCGAGCGTCCCGATTCAATATCGGGCCTACTCCGAGATTCTCTCGCCCACCGACCGGGACGCTGCGCAGCTCGACGAGCTGCGAACCGCGGATCTTGCGTATAAGCCGGCGCAGGCGATTGCGCGGCGCCAGGCCGAAAGCGGCCTCTGGAGCGGCAGCTTGCTTGGACTTGGGCTGACGAAGGGTCCAGGCGCGGGCGAGCCGGGAACCATCCTCCAGTACCGGCACCTGCTCGAAATGGGCTGGACGCCAGATCAGCGTCCGTTTCGGATCGCGGATCGCGTTTTGTTCCGGCTGTTGTCGCGCGACGAGGATCCGAATCTGCTCGGGGAATTTCAGCGCCCCGCGAAGAACGATCCCGGTCTCGCGATGTGGGCGCGTTCGATGGCTCGGCAGGGCGCGAGCGCCGCGCTCGCGCGCACCGGGGTTTACGAGGAGGATCCGCGGCTTCGCGGCGCGGCACACCGGATCGCCAACGATATCTCGCAATACCTGCGGAGCGAGCTGGCCACGAAGCCGTTCCGCAAGGCGCAGGGCAGTACGGTGCTCGAGCCACTCGCGTCTCCCCCCACGTTTTTTGCCATCGAGATGCTGGCGTTCCTCCCGGCGCTGCAGCGGGAGCGCGCCGGCTTCATCGAACGGTTGGGGCAGTACTTCGCGGTCCCAAGCCCGCGCCGCCGTTATTCCATCCTCGCGGGCAGCAAACTCCTCGACCCCGTCTACGAAATCCTGGGAGACCCGCTGCATGCGGATGCCCAGGGACGAGTGACGGATGTGCCGTTTGCGCTTTACTGGCTCGAGCTGCTCGCCCGTCTGGGGTTGGTACGGCAGGTGCCGACCGCGAGCAAGGTACTGGCGCGTCTATTCAACGAGTGTAACGAGCAGGGGGTATGGTCTCCGCGGAACTTACGTTCCATCCCAAAGTCTGCTAACCCCATGACGGCCCATTACTTCCCGCTCGAGGGGGCAGGCAAGAGCCCAGCGCAGCGGCAGACCGATGTTACGTTCCGCCTCGCCCTCATCGCCAGGATCATGAATCTGCCGATGGAAGTAGGATAGGCTGGCGTCGTAGTTGTTGTATATACTACTACGTGGATGATTCCCTCGACCTTACCCCGTTTGGCTTCACGCCCACCGAATCCCGTGTGTATGGCGTCCTGCTCGAAACCGGGCCCGTGTCGGGCTATGAGGTAGCGCGTACCGCACGGCTGGCACGCGCGAACGCGTACGGGGCGTTGGATGGACTCGTGAGCCGCGGCGCGGCGGTGAAGCTCCCCGGGAAGCCCGCCCGATATCGTCCGATCGACCCCGACGCGCTGCTCACCCAGGTCGCCAGCGCACAGGGGCGGGCGCTCGAGAAGCTCGGCGACGCACTGTTGCGGCTTGGGCACGGGAAGGAGCCCGAAACCCGATCGCTCGAAGGCATGCGAGCTACCGCCAATGTGATCCTGCAAGCGGTGGCACGAGCGGGACATACCGTGCGCGGCGTGATCGCTCCAGAGCTGCTGCGAGCAACGCTCCCGGCATGGCGACGGGCGGTGGAAAAGGCATCCGTGAGCCTTGCCACCTTCGAGGGCGGCAGCGCGGACGACCTGGCATCCTTCGCAACCGCGCGCGCACCCAAGGATTTCCCAACCCTGCTCATCATCGATGATCGCCAGGTGATCACCGTCATCCAGTCCGCCACGGGAGAGAGTGGTATGTGGAGCACCCATCCCGCGGTTCTGGCAATGGCCCACCGCGCGCTCGACGCGCTCGGGTAAATGCGACCCGCGACATTCGGTGTTCTTGCAGTGCTCGTCGCAGGCGCGTGCCGCGCGGGGCCGATCACTCCATCGGCACGCTATCCCGCAGGGACGTCATTCCGGGCCCGTTATCTGACGGTCGATCATCTCACGCTGCGGTATGTCGATGCGGGGAGTGGTACGCCGGTGATCCTGTTGCATGGCCTCGCGTCTTCGCTGTACTCCTGGCGATACGTGCTCGCGCCGATCGCCGCGGCTGGATTTCGTGTCATCGCGTTCGACAACAAGGGATTTGGGTTCTCCGACAAACCCCCCGCAGGCTATAGCAACACGGACTACGTTCGCGTGCTGATCCAGCTGATGGATTCCCTGAAGATCAGTGACGCCGTCCTGGTGGGCAGCTCGATGGGCGGAGCCATCGCCGCGGATGCCGCCCTCGCCTATCCGCACCGGGTCCGGGGGCTCGTGCTGATCGATGCCGCGGGGCTTGCCGTCCGTGGCCCGTGGCTGCTGCGGCTGCTTCACTCCAGCCTGACGCCTGCGCTGATCGCGCTTCGCGGCCGCTGGATCACTTCCGTAATTCTCAAGTCGACCTATGCAGATCCACACAAGGTGACCGGAACCGATATCGATCAGTACTATGCCCCCCTTGCGAGTCGGGAATTCGGGACAGCGCTGCGCGAGGTGCTACGAGAGTTTCGTTTCGATGATCTGCGAGGGCGGCTGGGCGGGATTGAGATACCAAGCCTGGTCATCTGGGGCGACGAAGATCCCTGGATTCCCAGGGCCGTCGGTGTGGAGTTCGCCCGAGCACTCACGAGAGTCGCCTTTGCTCCCGTGGCGCAGGCTGGACACCTTCCTCAGGAGGAGCAGCCTGCAACGGTCACCCACCTGCTCCTCGAGTTCCTGCAGCACGGCGTTCCTCCGCCGCCGCCAGACCTTGCGCTGGCCGTATTACGCCAGCATAGTTTCCTCAACCATCTGGTTGAGGATTCTGCTGGTGCGACCGAAACTAAGCAATAACAGAGCGTTACGTATCTTGAGCGCGGCCAGAGAGGAATTTGGAGCTCACGGCATGTCTGGTGCTCGGATCGACCGAATCGCGCTCCGGGCCGGCGTCAATAAGCAGCTGCTCTTCTACTACTTCCATTCCAAACGCGGACTGTATCAGGCCACGGTCACGGCGGGTATTGACGACCTCGAGCGGGCGCTCGCTCTCCTGGCGCGACCAACCCAGGGAGGGCGCGCTGTGCTGCCGCGATTGAAGCAGCTGCTGGAAGGGTTGTACGGGTTCTTCGAAGCCCACCGCGCCATCGTCGAGCTACTCACCCAAGCCAGCACGCCAGCAGTCCGGGCGTTTGGACCGGCAATCGATCGACTGGTGATTCTCCTGGCCGAAGGTCAGGGCGTGGGAGAGGTTCGCGACGATATCGACCCTCATCTGGCGGCAGCACAGGCCTTGGTGTTGATGCTCGCGTATGTTCGGTTGGAGCCGGTAATCGCCGTGAGCGCGGCTCCACTAGGCGTCGACGGATACTCCCTCGCGCGGCGCTGGAACCATGCGGCAATCAGGTTGGTCGTCGAGGGCGTGGCGGCGCGATAAGCCGAGCTTCAGAAGACGATCTCGGCACCAAGGCGGATTCTCCGACCGGGGCCGTAGAACAGCGCGGGGGCGTTCACGAGATTGTACCACGCGCCGAACGCTGCCCGGTACTCGCTCGGCGTGAAGATGCCGTCGCCGTTCCCAAAACGCTGTTCGGCTCGTTCGATCAGTACACAGTCGACAGGACCGCTCGAAAATCCTCCGCTGTTGCGCCCTTGCCAGTTCGCGCAGCCACCGAGCATCCGGAAATCCACACTCGAATCCGGCCGGAAAATCCCGGCATTCTGCGCCTCACCGGCGAGGAGACCGACCTGCTCTCCGATGAATCGCTGTTCGTAGGCGGGATAGGTCACATTCCCGGTTTCGACAAACACGTTTTTGGTATTGGTGAAGTTGAAGAGGTTCGTGGATTCAGCGAACAGGAATCCCCCAACGTTGCCGAACGAGAAGGCGTGACGAAGGCGCAGGTCGAGGCTTTTGGTCCACGGGAGCGACGCCGGGGTCGCGCTGGACAGCACACAGAATTGACAGGGATTCGTTAGTGTGAATCCCGCTCCCACCGGCGACACAGGATCATAGAGCGCGCCGCTCGTGGCGGCGAACGTCAGAAATGCCGAGGTGTTCGCGATCAGATGGGCCGACGCCGGGGCGTTCAGAATCACGGTGAGTGCGGCGGCATGATGGGGTAGATACGACTCCTGATGCGGGTGCTGGTACGTATATGCCAGCCTGACGCGTGATTGAGACGTCAAGCGGGTTTCGAGGTGTGCATCAAACCCGAGGATCTCGCCGGCGTCGTGTTCACTGTACACGACGAAGTTCGTAACGTCATAGAGATTGGGACCGATGGGCACCCCTGGATCAGGGTACTCCACAACCCGCGCGGTGATCTGGGACGGCTGTTGCTTGTCGAATACCGCCGCGTCAATGAGTGTCGCGCCTATCTCATGGGCGCCTCCGATCTCGAGAATCGACGTCTTTTCGAAATCCAGGTCGCGGCCAAAGACCGTTTGGCGGTTCGTCATCGACAGGTCCGTATTCACGTTCGCGAACAGCACGTCAAAGTCCGGTACCTGGACTTGCTGGGCGTATCCGGCGCGGAGCCATGTCTGTCGCCCGGCGGTCCACGTTATTCCGACCCTGGGACTCCAAGCGTGATGAGTGGTGGCAGCCACAAAGCGAGCTTCGGGATCATGAGGATCGAACGGTTGCGTGAGATCCGTGCCCACCACACACGTGGTCGGATTCGAGCTGCAGATGCTGTCTGACGGGAGCCTGGGCATGGTCGAGATCCGGCCCGGCACGGCGGGATAGCGAGCCTTGCTGTTGAACCAGTCGTACCGTATTCCCGCATGCAGTGTCACTTCCCCGGCGGTGAGGCGGTCCTGGAAAAACGCGCCGCCCACGACCGGCTTCTCCTGGTAGGAGTTCAGACTAAACCCTGAATTCATGCCGGATGGATTGTCGTAGCGCGCCGTGTCGAAGAAGCGCGCCTCGAGTCCCGCGCTTGCGACATTCTGCCGGGATGCCCAATCGATCGCGGCGCGACCCTGCCAGCGCGACTCACGTGAGAGATCCAGCGCTTCGTCTTGTCCGGACGTCCAGAGCGGGAAACGATTGCTTTCCTCGACCGCGTACGGGTTCATGCGATACGGCTGCACGGACATGAGCGAATTGTCATTCGGCGCGGCGACATTGTCCTCGCAATATCCCTCCCCGGCCTGCAGGCAACGCAGCTGTGCGGGATCGAGGTAGTGAACGTTGCTATAGCTCGAGTCGGCGATTTGGACATGATGAGTGGTGTTGAAGTCGACCACATGGGACAACCGACCGATCGCAAATCCACCGAATGGGGACCTGCTGTCCTGCTCCGATTGCGCCGTGAGCGGACCGGACGCCGTCTCATCCCGCTGGTACGAGAAATTCGAGCTGATCGAGACGCTTCGGTCTCGACCCTGTACGAGCGCGTGGGTCCAGTTCAGGATTGCCGCGACGCTTTGCATCGTGGTGGCCGTGTAATTCGTTGGGTTATACAGGTTCGAGCCGGGAAAATCCCGGCCCTGAAATTGGCTCAAGAGCCCCGTCACGCTCACACTCGAGCCGTTCCCGTATCCGGCACCGAGCCGGTTCTGCCACGCGTAGTAGCTCTGGACCGTGTTCGGGACGCGGATGCCCTGACAACTTACCCCCGCATTCGCTGCCGCATCGCAGCTCCCCATGGATCGCGCGAACTTCGGGACTGCGATGACCATCGTGTCGGTCAGCGGGTCCCCCACTGTCCTCGGCTGGTGCACCATCGTATCGCTCCCCGCCGTGGTGTACACAGGCGCCTGGGCATCACGATCCTTTTCCGTCTCAAGCGACGGCTGGCCGCTCAGCACCAGTGAACTGGTCAGGCCGAGGCTGCCGAACATCGGCCCTCCCACGCTGGCTGCGATGCGGTTGAGCCCGACGTTGTCCCACAGCGAGCCTACGGCATCGCTACGATACTCGAGCGCTCCATGCCACTGCGCCGCAGCCGTGCGCGTGAGGTACGAAATCGCTCCGCCCGTGGCCCCCGCGGAGCGCGCGTCGAGTGGTCCCGCCTGCAGCAGCGCTCGTCGGATGGCATTCGTGCCCACGATCAGATCCTGCCCGCCGTGCTGGCCGTTCCTGGTCGGAGCGCCATCCACGTAGTACTCGACCGCACCGGGTGCGCTGCCCCGGAGCGACACGCCCTCCGCCGCTCCGGTCTCGATTACACCGGGCTCCAGGTTGAATGCCTGCCGCGCGGTGGTTATGGGCAGATCATGAAAAACAGAGGAATCGATGACGATGCCACCGCTGTCGCGCGGTGGCGTCACACTGTCCGATTGAGCCGAAAGCGGAGCCGAGAGAAGGGCCAGCGCCAAGACCAACCAGGTCCGAGAGGGAACCATGAAGCCGAAGACAGTACCGCCCCGCGCGGCAGCTTGCTACCGGCGGGGCGGCATGTCCAGCCCTGAAACCTAGTTCTGCTTCACGACCAAGCCCGGCTCGATTCCCGCCTTCACCTGCTCGAACAGGAGCTGTCCGGCCTCGAACCGCGCGCCGCGCAGGGCGAGCGACAGCACCTCGCCGAGCTCTTCGGCCAAATGCACCTTCACGGTCGCACGCACGTCCTCGGGGAGATCTTCCAAGTCTGCCTCGTTCTCCCGTGGCAGGATGATCTCGTGAATCCCCGCGCGCACGGCTCCCAGCACCTTCTCCTTGACTCCACCGATCGGGAGCACCCGACCGCGCAGCGTCACTTCACCGGTCATCGCGATATCGTGCCGCGCGGGCCGCTGCGACAACGCGGATACGAGCGCGGTCGCCATCGTCACGCCGGCCGACGGGCCGTCCTTGGGAATCGCGCCCGCGGGCACGTGGACATGCACGTCGGTCCCCTTGAACGCGTCCGCGGGAATGCCGAGCTGCTCGGCATGCGACTTGGCGTACGTCAACGCCGCCCGCGCGGATTCCTTCATCACGTCCCCGAGCTGACCCGTGAGCAGCAGTTCACCTTTGCCACGCGTCACGCTGGCCTCGACGAACATGATGTCGCCGCCGACCGGCGTGTAGTACATGCCGGTTGCGACGCCGGTCTGGTCCTCGCGCGCTTTCCGCTCGGGGTGAACCTTGGGCCGGCCCACGAGGCTGTGGATGTCCTTGGCGTCGACGACTACCCGCTCGGTTGCCCCGCCTGCAATCTGGCGTGCCACCTTGCGGCAGAGCTTCCCGATTTCCCGCTCGAGCTGACGAACGCCCGCCTCACGCGTGTAGCTCGCCGTGAGCTCGTTGATCGCCTCCTCGGTAATCGCGAGCTGCTCGGCGGTCAGCCCATTCTCACGGAGCTGCCGCGGCACAAGATAGCGTTTGGCGATCTCGAGCTTCTCCTGACCCGTATATCCCGCAAAGTTCACCGTCTCGAGACGGTCGAGCAGCGGCCCGGGAATCGACTGCAGGAAGTTCGCCGTTGCGACGAACAGCACCTCCGACAGGTCGAACGGCACTCCGAGATAATGATCGGTGAACGAGTCGTTCTGAGCCGGGTCGAGCACCTCGAGCAGGGCAGCCGCGGGATCACCCTGGAAGGAAATCCCCAGCTTGTCGACCTCGTCGAGCAGGAAGACGGGATTCTTCACGCCCGCCTGCTTCATGCCCTGAATGATCCGGCCGGGCATGGCGCCGACATACGTGCGCCGGTGGCCACGGATATCGGCTTCGTCGCGCGCACCGCCCAGCGAGATTCGGACGTACGGCCGCCCCATCGCGCGAGCGATGGATTTCGCAATCGAAGTCTTGCCGACACCCGGGGGGCCGACGAACAACAGGATGTGCCCCTTCGATTCGTGGTCGTCGTCATTCCCCGGCACGGCCGACGGCGTGCCCTGCTGCCGGAGCTGCCGGACCGCGAGGAACTCGAGCACCTGGTCTTTCACGTCCTTCAGACCGAAGTGATCCTCTTCGAGAATTTCCGCCGCCCGCTTCAAGTCCAGCGACTCCTCGGCGCGCGTGTTCCAGGGGAGCTCGGCCATGGTCTCGAGATACGTCCGGATGACTTGCGCCTCCATGGAATCGCGATTGGCCCGCTCCAAGCGGGACAACTCCCGTTCCACCTCTTTTCTGGCCGCCTCGGGAAGATCGAGTTTCTCGAATCGCGCACGCAGCTCCTCCGCCTCGCTCGCTTCGTCCTCCTCCCCGAGCTCTTTGTGAATCGCCTTGAGCTGCTCGCGCAAGAGCATCTCACGCTGACGCTCACCCAGCTCCTCCTGCACCTGGGACTTGATCTGCTCCTGAGCGTCGAGCACCGCGATCTGGCGCTGGACGTGAACGAGCACCCGGCGCAACCGATCTTCCACCGAGAGCGTCTCGAGCAACGCCTGGCGCTCCGCCGGTTTGGCCTCGATGTGCCCCGCGACAAGATCCGCGAACCGGCCGGGGTCGGTCACGCCTTCGAGGATTTCTTTGACGACTTCCTCAGGCAAACCCGACTTCTCCCCCACCTCAGCGGCCCGCTGCCGCGTCTCGCGGTACAGCGCGACAAACGCGGGGTCGTCCCCGTTGAGCGGCGGCATCTCGGCCACTTCGCGCACATCGGCTTCGATGAAGCCATTCGTCTCGCGATACTGCACCGCCGAGGCGCGCACGTCGCCGTGCAGGGACATCTGAATACCGTTCAGCCCCCGCTGCACCTGTCCGATTCGCGCCACGGTTCCGAAGGTGTAGAGTCCGGCGGGCGAGACATGATCGGTGTTTTCGCGTTGCATGACCGCGAATACCCGGCGCGACGGTGTCTTGAGCGCCGCCTCGACCGCTTTGAGGGTACCGGGGCGTCCCGCGCCGATCGGTGCCGTAACGCCCGGAAAGAGCACCATATCCCTGAGTGGCAAGACAGGAAGCGTTAGTTTTTCGTTCATTCTGCTATCACTCACTCTCATTCTGGAAATCGGTGGAACCGCTTTCACCCACCGCCCGGATGAGCATCCGGTATGCCATTAGAAAAGCGCAGCAATGACGGGTTATGTTCCCTTTGCACCGCCAAATCGGCAACGTCCTGCCGCGGAGGCCGTTTGCATGGCAACCCATAGGCGCGCGCCCTCGATCAGAGGGCACGCATGAACGAAGCGGATCAGGCGCTTTCCGAGCGTCTCACCCGAGCGCTCGGTTCCGCATACACCGTCGACCACGAAATCGGGCGCGGTGGCATGGGCGTCGTCTATAGCGCGCGCGACGAGCTGCTCAAGCGGACCGTCGCCATCAAGGTACTACCACCGGAGCTCGGATTTCGGGAAGAGATCCGCACGCGGTTTCTCCGCGAGGCGCAGACCGCGGCCCGGCTTTCCCACCCGCACATCGTTCCCATTTTCTCGGTTGGCCAATCGCCGGACGGACTCGTCTACTTCGTGATGGCCTACATCGATGGCGAGCCGCTGTCCGCGAAGTTGCGCCGGCGCGGGCGGCTGCCGCCCGAAGAAGTTCGTCGCGTCATGGGCGAGACAGCGGACGCGCTCGCGGCGGCCCACAGCGTCGGCATTATCCATCGCGATGTGAAACCCGACAACATCTTGCTCGAGGGGAGCCGCGGCCGGGTCGTGGTCACGGACTTCGGAATCGCGAAGGCGCTCTCTTCGACCACCGGCGGCGCGACGCTCACGGGGACCGGCGTGGCCATCGGCACGCCGCATTACATGAGCCCCGAGCAGGCAGCGGGCGACCGCGAGATCGACGGTCGCTCCGACGTCTACAGTCTCGGGATTGTCGCGTACCAGGCGATCGTTGGTGAGCTGCCGTTTCGCGCGCCAACCGTGCCCGGGGTGCTCATGAAGCAGATCATGGAGCCCGCCCCGCTCATCACGACCAAGCGGGTGGACTGCCCCGAGGATCTCGGAGCGGCCATCATGCGCTGTCTCGAGAAAGACCCGGAAGACCGCTGGCCCACCGCCGATGCGCTGCGGCGCGCGCTCGAAGCTCGAAGTGCGAGTCTGCCTCGGGCGCAGTCACGGGCCGCTGCGATCGCCCCTCCCCCGGCACCTCGTCCGGTCGCGGCAGGCGAACGGCGTCCCCGTACCCGGGGGCGGGGGCCGCGGCGCAGGGAGCGGAACCGGGCACGCGACGAAACCGGAGCGAGTCTGCAGGACACGTCCGGCGAACCGCGGGCGGTGCGCGAAACCCGCGCGAGCTTCGTCCGCTGGGCTTCGATCACGGGCGGGCTTCTCGTGTTTGATCTCGTCACCGGCAGCCACATGCACGGCGCGCTCCTGACCGTTTCGGGCGCGCTGGCGGCGTTCTCGCTCGTGCCCCGCTATGTCCGGTTATGGCACGCCGGGTACTCCTGGAGAGACGTTCTGGCGCGTCCTCCGGCAGCCGACGCGATTCAGCCGCGGGGCTCGCCACCCGGAGCACTCCCGCAAGCGACGACAGACGAATTTGGTGTTCACGCGGACATTATCGAGCAGGTGCGCCGCGACCGCACCGCCATCCGTCGTATCGTGGACGCCCTGCCGCCCTCGGAGCGGCGGATGCTTCCCGACATCGATGCGACGATCCAAGCGCTGGCCAAACGGGCGGAAGAGCTCGCGCGTGTGCTGCACACTATGGGGACCGGAGTTGAAGCAGGCGCCGTGGCGCGGCTCGATGAAAAGATCGCCGCGGCCGAGCGCCAGTCATCCGAGCCGGAGGTCGCGCGCCAGCTCGAGCTGCTGCGCCGGCAGCGGCAGGCGCTCGTGGACCTCATCACGCGCCGGCGACAGGTCGAGGAGCAGCTCGAATCGTGCGGCTTGGCGATGCAAAACGTTCGATTCGACCTGCTGCGGTTACGGTCCGCGGGTGTGGATGCGGTGCTGGGAGATCTCACGCATGCGACCGCGCAGGCCCGCGCACTATCGCGCGACGTCGATCACGCGATCGCGGCCGCCGGCGAAATCCGTGAAGCGCTTGAAGGAGGCCGGGAGATGAGCTAAAACGCTCGCAGCTCGCGCAGGGCGCGCACGAGGTCTTCCGTCTGCGGCAGAATGAAATCTTCCAGGTCCGGGGCGTACGCCACGAACGTATCGGTGGACGCCACGCGTTTCACCGGCGCATCGAGCCACGCAAAACATTCCTCACCCAGCCGAGCGGCGATTTCGCCGCCATAGCCCCACGAGAGCGGATCTTCATACGCCACGAGGACGCGACTCGTCTTCCGGATGGACGAGGCAAGCGTTTCCCAGTCGACGGGCGAGAGCGATCGGAGGTCGATCACTTCGACCGAGCATTTGTCCTTCGCCTCGAGCTCTTTTGCCGCAAGCAGCGCCCGCTGGACCACCGCTCCGTAGGTCACGAGCGTGAGATCGGTCCCCGGCCGGACGATCTTCGCCTTGCCGAAGGGAATCATGAAGTTGGGGCCGGGATTCGGAGCCTTGTTGTATGTCTGGCGGTAGAGGTGTTTGTGCTCGAGGAAGAGGACCGGATCATCGCAGCGAATCGCGGTCCGCAGCAGCCCGTTCGCATCCAGCGCCGTCGACGGGCAGACGACCCGCAGCCCCGGAATCGCGGTGAAGAGAACCGCGCCCGTTTGTGAATGATAGACTGAACCCCCGCGGAGATAGCCGCCGTACGTCACGCGGACCACGAGGGGGCAGCTGAATGCGTTGTTGGAGCGCCAACGAAGGGTGGCGAGCTCGTTGCGCAGCTGGTGATAGGCCGGCCAGATGTAGTCGAAGAACTGAATCTCGACAACCGGTTTGTGCCCTCGCGTGGCGAGTCCAATGGCTCGACCCACAATGCTGGCCTCCGCGAGCGGGGTGTTGTACACCCGCTCGCTCCCAAACCGGCGCTGCAGTCCCCAGGTGACCTTGAAGACCCCGCCCTTGCCTTTCACCTGATCGAGGTATTGCTCCCGGCTGACGTCGGCGATGTCCTCGCCGAACACCAGAATCCGCGGGTTCCGGGCCATCTCGTCCCGCAGGCAGGCGTTCAGCAGGTCGACCATTGTCGTGGGATCGCCCGTGAACCGGGGATCTTCTTCGGTGTCGAACTGGTCGGACGTAGGATCGATGTCCCGAGAATACACGTAGAGGAGAGCGCTTTCGGGCGCGGGCTGCGGCGACGCGAGCGCCATCTCGGTCGCGATCTGAATCTCTTCGTCCACGCTCTGCTTGATGGCGTCGAGCTCTTGCTGGTTTGCGATCCCTTCCGAAAGGAGTCGCTTGGGAAAGGTCGCCAGGCAATCCTCGTCGGCTTCCCGTTCGCGCTCGCGGGGCGGTTTGTAGAGGATCTCATCGTCCGACAGCGAATGGGAATACGGGCGGGTCACGTGCGCGTGTACCAGCGCCGGGCCCCTGCGCTGGCGGCAATGAGCAGCCGCGCGCGTCATGGCGCCGTACGACGCGATGGGATCGCGCCCATCAACCTCTTCGACAAACAGGCCCGGGTAGCTCGACACGAGCTTCGAAATCGACCCCCCGGCGGTCTGGATTTCCACCGGGACGGAAATGGCGTAGCCGTTGTCCTCGATGAGCAACAGCAGGGGCAGCTTGAGATTGCATGCGTTGTTGAGTGCCTCCCAGAACTCCCCCTCGCTCGTCGCCCCTTCGCCCGCCGAGCAGTACACCAGCTCATCGTCGTGAGTGGGCTTGGGATCGATTGCCTCATTGCGGTCGTACCGGCGCCAGGCTTCGGCACAGCCAACGGCCTGGAGAAACTGGGTGCCCGTCGGGCTCGATTGGCTGACGATGTTCAGGGCCTTGTGACCCCAGTGAGACGGCATCTGCCGGCCGCCGGAATTCGGGTCATCGGCCGCCGCCGCCGCCGCGAGGAGCATCTCCAGGGGAGTCATGCCCAGAGCAAGACAGAGGGCGCGGTCGCGGTAGTACGGGTAGAACCAGTCGTAGGACGGCCGGAGCACCCTGGCGGCGGCCACCAGCACGGCTTCGTGACCCGCGCCCGAGATCTGGAAGAAGATCCGGTTCTGCCGTTTGAGCTGTATCTCCTTGTCGTCGATGCGGCGCGAGAGCAGCATCACGCGGTACATCTCGAGCAGGTCGGACTTCGAAAGGGCTGGAGTTTGCGCCGCCTTGGAGCGCGTCTGGGAAGCGGCTGGAGCAGGAGTCCGCGTCGGCATGCCTTCAAGATAGCGCCGTTAGGGACAGATATGCGCCGGAGCAGTTTCTCGATCGGGGGACGTAGTTCGGGCCCCTCGAGCTTGGCGCCCGTCCTTTCGGACGTCGATATTTCAGCGCATGGACGAAACCGCCGTGAAGAGTATGTTGCGCCTCTTCCCCTACGGGCTCTACGCCATCACGATCGCGCACGATGGCGAGGAGCATGCGATGACGGCAAACTGGGTGGCTCAGGCATCTTCTGATCCGCCGATGATTACCGTAGCCGTGGAAAACACCTCAAGGACCATCACGATGATGCGCGATGCCCGGCGGTTCGGCATCAATCTGTTTCACGAGGCGCAGCGTGACCTTGCGGCCAAGCTCGCGCGCTCTTCGGACGCCGCCGCCCAGAAGCTCAAAGGAGTGAAGACGCGTCCCGGCCCGGTTGCGGGAGCGCCGATTCTGGTGGACGCGATCGGGTGGCTCGAGTGCCGCCTGATCGCGACGCTGCCGGCGGGTGATCACACGATAGTCCTGGGACAGGTTGTCGAGGCCGGCATCGAGCACGCGGAGTCCCGGCCCCTCACGCTCCAGGGCGCCGGATTCAGTTACGGTGGCTGATCAACCGTTCAGCGCAGTTTGGAGACTCGGCGGAGCGTCTCGAGGGCCGTGAGAGTGTCCGTGCCCGAAGAGCGCTTCGGCTCCCCGGCTGGCGTCGCCAGCGCATCGCGGATATCGAGCAAGACCTCGAGCAACAGCTGCTCTCGCTGGTACGCCGAATCGAGATCGTGCATCCGGCGCTCGTCCCCGGCTTCCTTGGCCCGCTCGTAGGCCTCGCGGTACACCGTTTCCAGATTGGTGAGAATTCGCTCGCGCGGTCGCGGCGCCATGCCTAGCCCTCCGGACCTTCACGCAAGGATCGCAGGACCAATCCGCTCGGAACCTTGGGAATGAAGTAGGTGGACTTGGGCGGCATGATGTCGTTCGCGTCAGCCACCGCGAGTACCTGGTCGACACGCGTCGGATTCAAGAGCACGGCGGCGGCGGCCGCGCCCTTACGGACGGCGTCGAACGCGGCGTACGGATCGGGCGTGTAGGCGAGGGACGGCGTAGTGGAACTCGCGCCCAGAATCGCCTGCACGACGAGCGTCTCGATGCGCGCCACGTCGAGCGTCCGCGCCGCGGCTGATTTTCCGAGCCCGGGGACCTTGTCGAGCGGTGCCTCACGTTTCAGCACGAGCGTCAAGTCCGAGCCATTGGGGAGCGCGACGAGGCACGCCGTCCGGTCTCGACCGATGTCGGCGAGCCGCTCAACTCGATCGGCACACGGGGCCACCCGCCCCACATCGAACCAATGGCGCCAGGATTCGAGCAGCTTCCCCTCCTCGATCCCCCCGGCGAACACGATGCGATGGGTGGGGAGGATGACGAGTCCGGGGTCCTGTGTGGAGACGATGAGCGCGAGCACGCGAGCCGCTCCCGGAACCTGCGGGCGTTGCTGCGCCGCATACGCCGCGGCGGTCTCGAAACGATGGTGGCCGTCGGCGATGTACAGCGGCCCGCGAGACGCGAGAGAGCCAATGCCGGCAGCCGTCTCGCCGGTAACCTGCCACATGCGGAGCTGCACGCCATCGAGCTCGGCCCTCGCCATGGGAGGCTGATCGGCGACCTGTGCAAGCGCGTCCGCAAGCCTGCGATCATCGTCCGGAGCCAGCAGGAAGATGGACTCGAGGTTCGTATCGGTGGCTCGCAGCAACGCCAAACGATCCGCCTTGGGAGCCGAGTGCGTCCGTTCGTGGGGACGGATGCGGCGATTCGTGTACGCTTCGGCGCTGACCGCGAGGAAAACCCCTACGCGAGTGCGTCGCTCTCCCGAGGGCAGCGCGAAGTCCTGCGCCAGAACGTATGCCGTGGGACCGGAGTCGCGCACCAGGACGCCCTCCGCCCGCCACGAGGTCAAGAGCGCGGCGGCCGAAGCGTATCGATCCTGTCCCGGCGCATGTGATGGCGCTTCCGGCAACATCACATGAACAATATTGTGAGGATCTTGCGCCGCGTATCGCACACGCTGTTCCGGCGCGATCACATCATAGGGCGGCGCGATCAACGCCGACAACTGCGCCGTCGTGGCGTAACGTTCGCCGGCAAAGGGCACGGCGAGAACCGTCGAATCGGCGCTCACGGCGAAGGAGACCCCTCGTGTCGTTTCGCGATGCTCAGCAGGAAGTCGACCGCTGGATCGGGCAATATAAGGAGGGCTACTTCTCTCCGCTTTCGAACCTCGCCCGGCTCGCCGAGGAAGTCGGTGAGCTGGCCCGCGAGCTGAACCATCGCTTCGGAGAGAAGACGAAAAAACCCGACGAAGCCGAGGGGGCGATTGCCATGGAACTCGCCGATATCCTCTTCGTGTTGATCTGCCTCGCGAACGCGCAGGGCATCGATCTGGATGAGGCATTTGCGACGATGATGGCCAAGGTTACCTCGCGCGACGCCGACCGGTGGACCAGGAAGGAACGTTGACTTCCTGGAAAATGCGCTCGTAGGAGGCCAGCCGATCGGGGTCGAAGCGCTCGGCCAGCGCCGCTCGTCGGACCGCGCAATCGGGCTCCGCCAGATGGCGGCAGTTCTCGAAGCGACAGCCGTCGAGAAATGGGCGAAACTCGGGAAAGCAGGCCCCCAGCGTGTCCGGATCGAGGCCCCACGCCGCTATCTCCCTGAGCCCCGGCGTGTCGACGACGTACGTCCCTCGTTCCATTTCACTGGACCGGTCGAGCGGAACCAGCAGCGCGCTGCGCGTCGTGTGCCGGCCGGTGCGACCGCGCGTGCTCACCGCGCCGATCCGCAGGTCGAGACCGGGCGCGAGCGCATTGATCAGGCTCGACTTCCCCACTCCCGAATCGCCGGTGAGCACCGACGTGCGGCCCCTCAAGAGATCCCGTACGGCGGGAAGGTTGTGCGTCGCCTTGACGGACACTGGCACTACCTGATATCCGGCGGGCGCGAACCGGCGCGTCACCTGCTCGAAGGCGTCAGGCTGCAGTTCAACCTTGTTGAGAACGACGACGGCGGGCAGTGCGTTGGACTCCGCGACCACGAGAAAGCGGTCGAGCAGGCGCGGATTCGCGTCGGGGTCGCGCGCGGCCGCGACCACCACCACCTGATCGAGATTGGCGGCGATCGGGTGGGCGCGATATCCCCCCCCCGACGCTCCAATCGCGCGCCGCGCCAGGACTGAACGGCGAGGCAGGATCGCGGTGATCGCCGCAGCGTCGCCGGAGCCGCTAAGCGCGAGCTCGACGCGATCGCCGGGCACCACGCGATCCGTGTCTTCGTGCTTGAGTTTCCCACGCAGCACGGCGCTCACTTCCCCGGCCTCGGTGCGCACCCGGTACGTCGAACCCACTCGACCCAGCACCACGCCGGTCATCGCCGCATCTCGTCGTTGGGTTCCCGCATGGCGATCAAGCGGTCGAGGTGGGTCTTGAGCTCTTGAAGCGAAAGCGCGAGGACGGGGGCGAGCGCCCGGTCCGGGGTCTCACCGTAGGCCAGGTATTCCGTCTCCAGATGTCCGACCGGCCGATCGCCTGATGGCGACCAACGCACAAAGAGCAGGGCCGCCCCAAAGCGGCCCTGCGCATCCGGAACGTCGTCCACGAATGGCGCGACCGAGTACGATTGCCCATCACTGCCGCCGAAGGCCGGGGCGCGTTCGTGAACACGCTGATACCCGCCGAGCGTCGAGTCCTTCAACTCCGTCGTAACGACTCCTTCATCAGGTTGCCCGCCAGGAATGCGACATTCGCGGGGCGTTCGGCGAGCCGGCGCATCAGATAGGGATACCACTGCGTCCCAAACGGCACGTACACCCGAAGCCGGTATCCCTCCCGCCGTAACGCCTGCTGTACGTCCCGTCTGACGCCGTACAACATCTGGAATTCGAAGCGCTCGGCAGCGATTCCCCGATCTCGGACGAAGGCCTTGGCTCGGGCCAGAATCCGTTCGTCGTGCGTCGCGATGGCAGGATAGGTCCCCCGGTCCAGCAACCGCTCCATACAGCCAATGTAGTTGGCGTCGACGTCCCGCTTCTTGGGAAATGCGATCTCGGGAGCCTCCTTGTATGCGCCCTTGCAGAGCCGCACGCGGGCGCGTTCCGCTATCAGCATCTCGAGATCTCCGGCGGTTCGGCGCAGATACGATTGCAGCACCACGCCCACGCAGTCGCCGAATTCCGGGTGCAGGCGACGCGCATACAGCTGCAGGGTGCGCTCGGTGTAGGCCGAGCCCTCCATATCGATGCGCACGAAGGATCCGCGCGCGCGGGCACGGTCGATGATGGCCCGCATATTCGCCACGCACAGCTCTTCGTCGACATCGATCCCGAGCTGCGTCAACTTCACCGACACGTGACTCTGGGCGCCGACCTGCGCCACCTGGTCGATGGCCGTGAGGTACGCATCTCGCGCCAGCTCCGCGTCGCGTGCCACGGTGACCGATTCCCCCAGGATATCGAGCGTCGCGGTAATTCCCCTGGCGTTCAATTCCTGAACCGCCCGCACCGCGGTTTCGATGGTCTCACCAGCGACGAATCGGGCCGCCAGACGTTGAGCGAGACGGTTCGACCTGACGAACCGGAACACGCGCTGGCGCTCGCTGAGCCACAGCAGGCCGGCGCGGAGCATTACGAGCGAACGCCGGGGATCAGGGGAGGCGAAGCGGGAGAATCAGGGATAGAACTTGGCGTTGCGCGTCGCCATGTCGCGCAGCGTGTCGCTGGGAGCGAAGCGCGCACCAAGGCGCTGCGACAGGCGCTCGAGATCCGAGACGAGGCGGGACGCCCCGAGATCGTCGGCATGCCGCAATGGGCCGCCCCGGAACGGAGGAAAACCAAAGCCGTAGATCGCGGCAATATCTCCATCGCGCGGGACTCGAACGACCCCCTCGCCGACCGCGCGCGCGGCCTCGTTCAGCATGACGAGCACGAGGCGCGAAATGATGTCGGCCGCGTGGGGACCATTGGGTTGAACCCCGAGCAGCTCGTACACGGCGGGATCCGCCGCGCCCTTCTTGCCATCGGTGTACTTGTAGAGCCCGCGTCCCGCTTTGCGACCGAGCCGCCCATCCTTGACGAACGCCGCAAAGGCCGGCGCGGCCGCCAGCCGCTCGCCGAAGGCGGCGTGCAGCACTCCCGACGCCTTCTCGGCGACGTCGAGCCCGACTTCGTCGAGCAGAGTAAACGGACCGACCGGAAAGCCCCAGGCAACCATGAGACGGTCGAGCTCTTCGATCGACGCGCCCTCGGCGAGCAGGTATCCCGCTTCATTCATATAGGGCGCGAGAATGCGGTTGACCCAGAAGCCCGGCTCATCCCGAACCACGACGACGGTCTTCCCCATGCGCCTGCCGAACGCCACCGCGGTGCTGATCGCCTGTGGCGCGGTGACATTCGAGGGAATGACCTCGAGCAGCGGCATGCGCGGCACGGGCGAAAAGAAATGCATCCCGATCACCTGCTCCGGGCGGTGCGCCTGCCGCGCGATCTGCTTGATCGGGATCGTGGATGTATTGGACGCGAAGACGGTCTCGTCGGGGATCAAGGGCTCGACTTCCGCCAGCACTTTCTGCTTCAGCCCGAGATCTTCGAATACCGCCTCGATGACGAGGTCGGCGCGCCCGAACCCGGTGTAGTGATCGTCCCCTGAGAGGAGCGCGGCCAAACGGGTGTACTCGAATCGCGTAATTCGCCTGCGCCGGAGCCGCTCGTCGACCACGCTCCGGGCCGCCGTAAGCCCCTTCGCGACCCGGGGGAGATCCGCGTCCTTGAGTCGAACGTCGGTACCGGCTTGCGTGACCGCCGTGCCCGCGATTCCGGCGCCCATGAACCCCGCACCCACGATCCCGAGGCGCTTCACCTCGCGAGGGCGCGGCGGCTTTTCAATCCCGAAATCCTTCTTCAGTTGCGTCGTGGCGAAAAAGATCTGGACCAACTTGCGGGACACGTCGCTCACCGCCAGCTGGCCGAACAGCTCGGCTTCCCGCTTCAACCCCGCGCGTATTCCATGGCGCATGCCGTACTCGACCGCTTCGAGCGCCGCGAGCGGAGCCGGATAATTGCCGCGCGTGGTCGCGAGTACCTGGCGACGGGCGGTGCGATACACGATGCTGCGTCCCAGCGGATTGCCGTCCAGCAGCCACCCCGCGGCCCTCCCCCCGGCGCGCCGGCGCTGCGGCCGCCACCCGCCCGCCAGTCGCCGGGCCGCGGCGAACGTGATGTCGCTCAGAATCGGGGGAGCGACCAGCTCATCGATCATCCCCAGCCGGAACGCCTTGGCCGCACGTTCCGACTTGCCGGCAAGAATGATGTCGAGCGCGGCGCGTACGCCGATGAGCCGCGGCAGCCGCTGACACCCTCCGGCGCCGGGCAAGATCCCCAGCTGCACTTCGGGCAGTCCGAGCTGCGTCTTCGGATGATCCGTGGCCACACGGTAGTGACAGGCGAGCGCAAATTCGAGCCCGCCGCCGAGACACGCACCGTGAATGCCCACCACGACCGGCTTCGGGAGGCGGGCGATCCGGTCCAGCATCTCCTGCCCGCCGGCCGAGAGTCGCTCCGCTTCGGCGGCGGTCTTGATCGCGACGAATTCCTCGATATCCGCGCCCGCGATGAAGACATCCCGCTTCCCCGACAGGAACACGATGGCGTGCACGTTGGGGTCGCGTCCCAGCGCCTCGAAGGTCGCCACGAATTCGTCGCGCACCGCCCGCGTAATCATGTTGACCGGCTCACCGGGCAGATCGAACGTCACGACCGCCACGTGGTCCGTGACCTCCCAGTGCAGGGCCGTGCTCATGGGCGTTCCAGCACCATCGCGAACCCCATCCCGCCCTGGGCGCAAATCGATACCAGCCCGAACTGGACCGCACGCCGCTTCATTTCGTTGGCGAGCGTGGTCACGAGTCGGGCGCCCGTGGCGCCGAACGGATGGCCAATCGCGATCGACCCACCCGTCACGTTGATGATGTCCTCGTTGATCTCCCATCCCTTGGACGCAAAGCCCTGCAGATTCGAGAGCACCTGAGCGGCGAACGCTTCGTGAATCTCGATGAGACCAAGATCCCCCCAGGCGATGCCCGCCCGCTCCAGGGCTTTCGGAACGGCCCAGATCGGCGCCTGGAGCAGCTGCCATCCCGGATCGACTGCCGCGACGGCGTATGAGCGAATAAACGCGAGAGGCTCATAACCCAGCGCACGAGCCCGCTCCTCGGCCATGAGGATGACCGCGGCGGCGCCGTCCGTGAGCGGGGACGAATTCCCCGCAGTGACGGAGCCGTAACGCCGATCGAACGCGGGTTTGAGTTTCGCGAGCTGCTCGAGCGACGAATCGCGGCGGATTCCGTTGTCCTGGGTGATGACCGCGCCGCTTCCTTTATCCGCAAACCACGGCACGATCTCGGCGGTAAGCCGGCCGTCGTCCGTGCCGCGGGCCGCGAGCTGGTGACTGCGAAGCGCCCAGCGGTCCTGCGCCTCACGGCTGATCCGGTTCTCCTTCGCCATCTTCTCGGCGGACTGTCCCATTGTTTCTCCCGTCGAGGGCTCTGCGATCGCGGGCGACACCGGGACGAGGTCACGCGGTCGGACGCGGCTGAAAGCCGCCACCCGGCGGCCGAAGGTCTTGGCGCGGCTGGCTTCGACCAGCACATCCGCCAGGCGCCGTGATGCCAGAATCGGGATATCGGACAGGGATTCGACGCCACCGGCCAGGGCCACGCTCAAATGGCCAAGCGTGATCTCATCGTGCGCATCCGCGATCGCCTGCGCCGCCGACGCGCAGGCGCGATTGACGGAATATGCCGGAATTTCGCGGGGGAACTGCGGCAGCAAACTCACCTCCCGCGCCACGTTGGGCACGAGGGCGGATGGAACCACCTGCCCGAACACGACCTGCTCCACGAGCGCCCCATCGATGTCGGTACGCTCGAGCAGTTCACGCGCGACGTACCGCGCCAGATCCACGGCGCGGGCCTCTTTCAACTCAGTTCCCGCTTTGGAAAACGGCGTTCGGCACCCGGCGATCACCGCAACGCGCCGCCGACCGTTCACTTGAGGCATTACATTCTCCTTCCGGCCCGCCTCGCTCGTCCGGCAACCCGCCGAGCGCGAGGTGCGAGGGGCAGACGCGGACCAAAACCTATCATCAGGCCCAGTGCCGGGCCAAGGCATACCAAAGGTGGAGACCGACCGGACGCGCGCGCTCGCCGCACTGAGCGCCGAGCCCGTGGATCTACTCGTGATCGGCGGAGGCATCACCGGCGCCGGCATCGCGCGTGACGCGGCCCTGCGCGGCATTCGCACTGCGCTCGTCGACAAAATGGATTTTGGGGCGGGCACCTCTTCGCGCTCGTCCCGCCTCATCCACGGCGGCCTGCGGTATCTGGAACGCTTGGAGTGGGGTCTCGTGTTCGAGGCCGCCCACGAGCGGGCGGTGCTGCGCTCGATCGCACCCCATCTCGTCCGCCCGCTAGCGTTTCTGTTCCCGGTGTATCGGGGCGGCCGGATCGCCCCCTGGACTCTGCGCGCCGGGATGTGGCTCTACGACCTGCTCGGGGGTCGTAGCGCCCGCCGGCATCGCTGGCTGCGAAGGAAAGCCGTGGCACAGCTCGAACCGCGCCTCCGGTCGCGCGGGATCCGGGGCGCCGCGCTGTATTACGACGCCCAGGCGGACGATGCACGCCTGGTGCTCGCGACCTTGCGGAGCGCGACCGCCGCCGGCGCCAAAGCGATCAGCTATGCGCTGGTCACGGGTTTCACAAGAGCCGAGGGGACGGTTCGTGGCGCCGTCATCCGTGACATGCTGGACCCGAAACGGCGCGAGTACAGCGTTGCCGCGGCGGTGGTCGTGAACGCCGCGGGTCCGTGGGTCGACGCGGTGCGCCGGCTCGACGATCCCGGCGCTGTCCCCCTGCTCCGTCCCACGAAGGGCACGCACGTCCTGGTGCGCCGGGAACGGCTGGGCAACACCCACGCAGTCACGTTCCTCTCTCCGGTCGACGGCCGCGTGATGTTCGTTCTCCCGGCGGGCGACTTCAGTTACATCGGGACCACAGACACCGATGAGCCAGCCGATCCGGACGAGGTCCGTGCTTCCGGTGCGGACGCCGTGTACCTGCTGCGCTCCGCGAACGCGATGTTTCCAGACGCGCGACTCAGTCCACGAGACATCCTGGCAACCTGGTCGGGGATCCGGCCGCTGCTCGCGCCCGCCGATTCGCATGGTGCCAGCGGTTTGTCAGCGTCACAAGTGTCGCGCGAGCACCGGGTTCTCGAGGCCCCAAGCGGGCTGGTGACGATCGCCGGCGGCAAGCTGACGACCTACCGCGTGATGGGCCGCGAGGTGGTGGACCACGTCGCGCGCCGGCTCAGGAAGATGGATGGCCGGCCGATGGCGAGCCGCCCGCACACCGACCGTCTCCCGCTTCCCGGCGGCGAAGCCGCGGACCTGAACGTCGTGACGGCCAATCTGCGAGTGCGCGGCATTGCGGATCCCCACGCGGAGCACCTGGTCCGCCGCTATGGCAGCGAGGGCGCGGCGATCGCGAGTCTCGTGGAACGGGATCGCGCCCTGGGTGAACCGATCGCGCCCGGCCGGCCGGAGCTGTGGGCCGAGGTCGTGCACGCGGTGGAGCGTGAGATGGCCGTGCGGCTCTCCGACGTGATGATTCGCCGGCTGCATCTGTTCTACGAGGACGCCGACCAGGGCCGCCGCGTCGCTCCCCGGATCGCCGCGCGAATGGCCCAGCTGCTCGGATGGGACGAGCGGCGCCGGGCGGTTGAAATCGAAGACTATGAACGCGAGATCGCGCGGGGACGGGCATTTCTTCGGGAGGTGCCGCGCGCTACCCCCGAGTCCGTTTCCTGACGGCGTTATCGTCGCCGGCGTAGCTGTCGGATGAAGTCATCGAGCAGCAGGAATTTTTCGAAAAGCACGACGCCTTTGCGCTTGCGGCCAAACTCCGCGAACAAGCCGCGGAGCCGGCCGCGGCGGGCCACGTAGATGCGGAACGTCTCGGCAAAATCCTCCTCCGGATGCGTAGCGGCGTACGCCGTGACGTAGTTGGCGAGTGTCGTCGTGACACCGTGTCGCTCGAAATCGACCCAGCGGGAATCCGCCACGCGGTACGCCTTCGCGACCTCACCGAACGCCCTGCGAAATCGCAGCGACCGCGCGAACGACCAGTGATGATACAGGAACGAGTGACCGAGCTCGTGGAGTACCAGCCCCGACAGGAGCTTCCACGATATCTCGCGTCGCGAGCGTTTCTTGAGGACGTAGCCTCGGTCGAGCTCGACCATCTTGGGAGTTTGATGCCGGACTCCCGACACTCCGGGCCGCAACAGCAGGCGGTAGTGCCAGTCGCCGATGCGCGTGGACATGAGAAGTTGCCGCGCCCGTAGCGCGGCCGGGGCGATGAGATCCCGGCCAGTCGCGTCGTGTCCGCACCACGGACAAAAGTCCATCCAGTCGTCGACACCCTTGTCGCAATGCGGGCAAACGTTATCGAAGCGCTGGTAGCGCCAATGCTGGCGTCGCCCGCACCATGGGCAGTAATGCATCGGGTACATGACGCCGCCACCGCACCCATGCTCACAACGGCGCTCGAAGCGAAATCCCTTGGGGGCCTTGAGGGGGACGAGGCTCGAGTCCGGGTCGGCGATATTCCGGCCACACCACGGACAGAACGCGAATCGGTCGGATACCATCCAGCGACAGTAGCGGCACTCGGCATTGGTTCGCCGTCGGGCGTCACGCCACTCGAGACTGCGCCCGCAATCCGCGCAATGTGACCAGAATCGCTCGAGCTCGGCGCGGCACGTCGGGCAACGGAGCTCCGGCGTGGGAGCGGCGGGCCGCCGGCGCGCGATCACAAGGGCTCCCGCTTACCGCGGCTCCTGGCCGCGGATGGCGGATGCGGTGTTCGCCGCGTCCGCGCGGGCATCGCGCTCTGCCCGGGCAGCTTCGTACTCGTCCACCAGACGCCGCATCATTGCCGCCCGCTGTTCGTAGAGCCGCTTGAGCGATCGTGGCCGATGCCGGGCGAGCGCGTACGTCGCGAGCACCGGGAGCGCCACGGTGTTGTCGAGATAACACACCACGGTGCCGGGCAGCTTGTCGGGATCGACCTTGCCCCAGCTCACGGCCTCCGATGGCGTGGCGCCGGAAAGCCCTCCCGTATCGGGCCGGGCGTCGGTGATCTGGAGATAATAGTCGTGGCCCTTTTCGCTGATTCCCAGTACTTCCTGGATTTGTGGTTCGGTCTGGAGTACAAAATTCTTGGGACTGCCGCCGCCGATGAGCAGGACGCCGCTTTTTCCGCCCGCCGCCTTTGCGGCGAAGACGATTGCGGCGGTTTCGTTCACATCCGTGCTGACGTCGAACCGCAGCTTGCTGCCGGCGAGCGCCTGTTCGGCAATGTTCATCCCAATGGAGGAGTCGCCCGGCGACGACGTGTAGATCGGTACGCCAAATTCGTGCGCCGCGCTCAAGACCGAGCGATGGTTGAGGCCGAGGGCGCGTTCGCGCTCCCGGACGTAGCCCCCGAGGAGATAATGATATTCGGCCGTGCTCATCGCCCGCTGAAATTCGGGACGCGCGGAGATCTCGCGGATGTACGCGTCGGTCGAGAGCAGCACTCGATAATCGAAGAAGACGTCGTAGATCCGGACGACGCCGTGCTCGCGCAGCTCCACATCGTCGGCGAACGGAGTTCCCCTGTGCATCGCGAGGCCGATGCCGAAATGGGCGTCGTGGTAGAGGTTCGCCCCCGTCGAAACGATCCAGTCCACGAACCCGGCTTGCATCAGTGGGATGATGGTCGACATCCCCAGCCCTGCCGGCGTCATCGCGCCGGTGAGACTCATGCCGACCGTGACATCGTCCTCGAGCATACGTTCCGTAAACAGCCGGCAAGCCTCCGCCAGGCGGCCGGCATTGTACGCCAGAAACGCATTGTCCACGAGCTCCGGGATCGTCTCGCGCCCCGTGAGCGGCGCCGGATCGATGCGGCGCCCCCGCAGATGGTTCTGCTCGGGGCTCATCGGTTGCCGGGGGACGGAACGGCCATCGACCGAGTGCGACGGTCGCGGGCGCGGACCACGACAGCGACGGCTTCTTCAGGGTCGTCCGTCACCTGGAAGAGCGACAGGTCGGTGGTCGCGATCTTTCCCTCGCCCGCAGCCCGATCACGCAGCCACTCCACGATGCCATGCCAGTATGCGCGCCCGAACAACACGACAGGAAAGTTCTTTACTTTGCCCGTCTGGATCAGCGTGAGGGCCTCGAACAACTCGTCCAGTGTTCCGTACCCGCCGGGAAACACAATGAATGCCGTGGCGTACTTCACAAACATCGTCTTGCGAACGAAGAAATAGCGGAACTGGATGAGCCGTTCGACGTACGGATTCGTCCCCTGCTCGAACGGCAGCTCGATATTGCAGCCGATCGAGAGTCCGTTCCCCTCCTGGGCGCCGCGATTGGCCGCCTCCATGATCCCGGGGCCGCCGCCGGTAATCACCGGAAACCCCTCCTGCGCGAGCCGCCGGGCCGTCTGCACGGCCTTTTCGTAATACGGATCGTCAGGACCAGATCGTGCCGATCCGAAAATCGTGACGGCGTTTGTGACATCGGAAAGGGTGTCAAATCCTTCGACGAACTCCGCCATGATGCGCAGAACGCGCCACGGGTCGGTCCGTGTGAATGCCCGGCGTTCGCCGGGGTACGGGGTGAGGAGCCGCTCATCCTCCGTAACCGGATTTGTCGAGCTGCCGGTCAACCGCTGATCCATGGTCATCGCCGTACGTTCAAGAGGAGGTCAGGAGCGCCAAGCCCGGCCCGTAATAGGGCGTGGAATATACCGAAGGCGGCTTAGATTGAGGAACGATGCCTGCGTCCAACGGCTGGAAAGCGCTGTACTTGCGGCTCACCCTCCGGGCCCTGGTGAACCCGCGTCTGGCCCTGGACTTGCTGCGCCTCGCATGGAGTTTTCGGTCACGGGACTGGTATCGTGAGCCCCCATATCTTCCCCTTCCCCCACGCGAGTACCTCCGGTGGCGCATGTTTACGGCGTACGGAAATGAAGCAGCCGTACCCCCGGTGGAAGACGTGGTCCGTTTCGCTCGTTGGCGCCGAGAGGTGATGGGCCTGTGACAAGCGGCAGGGTGGGCAACGCGGCGACGCGGAGCGCGCAACTGAAGGACCGCGCACTCGCCTTGGGTTTCGATGGAGTTGGGATCACGACCCTCGAGACGAACGCGCATGCCGGGGAGCTGGACGAGTGGCTGGCTCGGGGATATGCGGGATCGATGACGTACCTCCATCGCCAGGCGGAACGCCGTAAGTCGCCCGCGGGCATCTGGCCCGATGCGCGATTCGCCGTCGTCACGCTCAGTAACTACTACCGCGACATGCCAGAGCCCGCGGGTCCCCGGATCGCGCGCTACGCGCGGTCGATCGACTACCACCGAACAGTCGGTCGAAAACTCGGGCGGCTCGGCGACAGCTTGCGCGAGCTCGCCCCAGGGGCGGAGACCCGCGCGTATGTCGACGCGGGCCCCGTTCCCGAGCGCGAGCTTGCCGTCCGAGCCGGACTCGGGTGGATCGGGAAGAACATGATGCACATTAATCCCACACTCGGGTCGTTCACGTTCATCGGTGTGCTGCTCACGAACGCGGCGCTCGTGCCCGATCTCCCGTACGCCGCGGACCGGTGTGGCTCGTGTCGCCGCTGCCTCGAGGCCTGTCCGACGCAGGCGTTCGTGGCGCCGCACCTGATGGATGCCCGCCGTTGCATCGCGTATCTCACGATCGAGCATCGGGGGCCATTCGACGACGAACAGCGGCGCGGCATCGGCGACTGGCTGTTCGGATGCGACGTTTGCCAGGATGTGTGCCCGTGGAACGAGAAGTTCGCCGGGGAGTCTCAGCGCGACCCCGACTTCGCGCTGCCACCTGAGCTCGCGCATGTCGATGCCGGCGAGTTCGAAACGCTGGGGGAAGACGAGTTCAATGCGCGCTTCGGCGCGCTGCCTTTCGAGCGGGCGGGGCTCGCCGGAATGCGGCGCAACGCGGCCGCGGTGCGCCACAACCAGACGGTACGATGAGCGAGCGACTCGTCCTCGGCCGGGAGCGCCTGGCCGAGCTGCAGCACCGGCTGGCGGACGGGCTCGCGAAGATCGACCCGCATCACCGACTCGCGGGCCGTCCGGTGAGTTATCGCGTCATCGATGGCCAGGCGTTCGAAATCACCTTCCGCGATGTCCCGGGAATCGCGGAAGCCGAGCTGCTGGGCATGAAGCGATTGATCGGGTGTGAGTGCTTCTGCACCGTTACGCCCCAGACGCGGGAGAGCGTGGTCGTCCGCATCGTGGTGCCGCTGCGCAGCTAGCCGCGACCACCCGCCATCAGGCGCGCCTCCGGCCGCCCTCGGAGCGTGAGCATCGCCACGATGCCGAGCGCAGGTCCGAGCGCGAGCACGCTCATGCTCCACTGCCATCCAATACGGGCGGCAAGAACGGGAAGCAGATAGATCGTCGCCGTCGTGAGCAGAAAACCCAGGCACGTTTGCAGCGTCAGAGCCGTTCCCACGTACTCGCGCGGCGCCAGCTCGCTGACGGCGGCCGAGAACTGGGCGGAGTCGGCCACGACCGCCACACCCCAGATGAGAAGCACGGCGCTCAAAATGGCCACCGGTTTCCCGAAGACCAATCCCGACCCGATCGCGCAGCTCCCGGAGAGGGCCATAGCCACGGAGGTGACGCGGGTTCGACCCCATTGATCCGCCCATTTGCCCGCCAGCCAGCAACCGACCGCGCCTGCGGCGATCACCGCGAACGCGAGCGTCGCGGGAAAGCCGCCGGCGGCGGCCGCATCGCGCCCACCCTTCCTTGCCACCTCGCTCTCAGCAATGAAAACGGCGATCCAGGTCCACATGGCATAAAGCTCCCACATGTGTCCCAGGTAGCCGCAATTCGCGAGCAGCACCGCGCGATCCCGCACGAGCTGTGGCACGGCGGCCCAGCTGAACGGGGGTGAAGGAGTCGAGTAGGGCCCCTCTCGTGGGAGCAACAATACCAGCACGCCTCCGGCGAACGCCGCGAACGCCGCGGTGGCGAGAACTGATTGCCACTCGGACCCATGGACGAAGGCACGCACGAGGTGCGGGCTCGCGGACCCGACCGTCAGCGCGCCGACGAGAATCCCGATGGCGCGGCCTCGCATTTCCCGGAACCATTGCGCCGCGATTTTCATCCCCGGCGGATACACACCCGCGAGCGCCGCCCCCGTTACTGCCCGCAGCGCGATCGCCGTCTCCGGCCCAGGCGCCAAAATCACGCCGAGCGTGGCCGCGCCGGCAATCCATGCACACACGGCTACGAGACGAGTGGGGGACCAGAGATCCGAAAGCGTGAAGATTGCGCTCACCAGTGCACCGAACACGAAGCCGAGCTGTACCGAAATCGTGAGCGATGCCGACTCTCGGGGCCCCAGGTGCCAATGCTGTACGAGCGCCGGCGCGACGGCGGACGCGCTGAACCAGGGACTCATCGCGAGCAGCTCGGCCGCGGCGAGCAGCGCCAGGACGCGCCGGGGCGTCACATCCCGGTAGGGTGGTCGAGGAATGTCCAGGGAAGGTGAAACTTCTCGCTCACGTGGGCTGCCAGCGCCTTGACGCCGACTGTTTCCGTTGCGTAGTGACCACCGAACAGCACGTTCAAGCGCCGCTCTTCCGCCTCGAAGAACGTGTGATGGGCACCTTCGCCGGTCAAATACGTATCGAGGCCGGCCGCTTCTGCCTGAGCGATGAACGAGCCACCGGAACCGGTGAGAACGCCAACGCGCCGCACGCGAGCCGGTCCGAACGGAAGTACCCGCGGAGTCGCGCCGAGCACGGATGTGATCCTGGCGGCGAGATCGTCGCGTGAAGTGTCCAGCTCACCCCAGAGACCGATGACGATGCCGTACTCCTCCCCGAACGAGCCCGCGACGCGTATTCCAAGCGCCCGCGCGAGCACGGCGTTGTTCCCCACTTCCGGGTGTACATCCAGTGGAAGGTGCGCTGAGTAAACCGCAACATTGTGACGAATCAGGCCGGCCAACCGGTGGTAGCGATGCGCCGTCAGGCGCTCGCTCCCACCCCAGAACATTCCGTGGTGCACAAGCAGGAGGTCTGCCCCCGCCCCGACCGCCTGGGAGATGCTCGCCTGGGAGAAATCCACTGCGGCGGCGACGCGGGTCACGGTTCCGGCATTCTCGAGCTGCAGGCCATTGAGCGCGCGCGGTGAGTCCGGGACGCTGGAAATCCTGAGGTACCCGTCCAGGTACTGCACCAGGTCCGCCAAGTGCATCGTCAGATTTTCACTATCGCGACACTAACAAAGCATTTAGGTGACAGCAAAGAGAGATTCCCACATGATGCGACAGTGTATCTAGTTGGTGTTGTGTGGATTGGAGAATCCACATGCGGGAAACGGCGAGATGTGGACAATTCGTCATCACTTGGCTGCGGCGAGTTGTTTCGTTTCTCCTTTGCCTGCTTCAACCGGTTCCAGTTTCTCCCCCATGCGCACGACGCCGTTGATCTCTCCTCCCTCGTGGACCAACAGCTTCTTGCAGGTCACGTCGCCGTGCACCACGCTCGCCGTCTGAATCTCCACCCGTTCGTCCGCGATCACCGTGCCGCGCACCTCGCCTCCGACGATGGCCTCGCGGGTGATGATGTCTCCCTCGACTTCGCCGCCTTTTGCCACGAGCACCTGCCGGCCGGCCCGCACTGTGCCGATCACCGAGCCTTCGATCTTGACCACACCGTCGGCCGTGATGTCGCCGACGACGCGCATGCCCGAGCCGATGATCGACAGGGCGCTTTCCGACTCGCTTGTCCCCTGCCCTCGTTCCGTGAACATCGCCACGTCAGTGGTCCTCCTTTGCGATCGTAAGCGGATCGAGCGATTTCCCGTCGCGGCGGACTTCGAAATGCAGATGAGGAGCACTCGAGCGTCCGGTATTGCCGGAGAGTGCGATCACCTGCCCCGCGAAAACGGTATCACCATTCTGTACGAGCAACCGTGACGCGTGACCGTACATCGTCTCGTATCCGCTCGGATGTTTGAGCAGAACGAACAGGCCGTACGCGCTGTCGGCACCGGCGGCCTCCACCACGCCGCCTCCGGAAGCGCGTACCGCGGAGCCGATCGAGACGGCGATATCGATTCCCGGGTGACTTTCCGCGGGGTCCCCTTCCCCGATCTGCTGACGGGTGATGAACCCCTGCTCGTCGAGCGGCCAATGACTGGGCTCCGACAGTCCCGCTTCGTACCGCGGCTCAGCTTTTCCTGAGCGCACCCGAACGGGTAACGCCCGGATCAACCCCGCCGTCTCGACGGTCGGCGCCGTTTCTTGAGGAGCACGCACTCCCAGGAGCTGCCGCATGGCCTGGTAATTGGCCTCGGCGCGATTCAATGCGGCCGCCAACTGCGCGACCCGACCATTCTCGGTCCGGAGTCGGGCGATTTCCTGTTCGAGTCCGGGGACGCGAGCCGCGGCGTGGGTGATCGGCGCGGCAAAGGCGAAGAACAGAACGACAAGGAGCGCCACCGTCACCGCGCCCCACTTCCCTGCCTCGAGGGCCCAGAGCGGTACTCGATATTGTCGCGAGGTCAGATCGCCGTCCACGTGGACGACCATCGTGACGCTCTTGCCTTTCATCCGTCGAACGGTGCCCCGAGCAGCAACTCGAGCAAGCGCGCGAGATCGTCGTTCGAAAAAAACGCGAGGTGGATCTGTCCCTTTCCCTTCGCGCGCAGGGTCACACGCACGTCGGTACCGAAATGCTTGCGCAACGCGTCCTCGACGCGCCGAACCTCGGGAGCCGGGCCCGCGCCGCGCTTCATGCGCGGACGGCGGTGGGGGGCCCGGCCACCGCGCGCCCGATCCTCGATCTCGCGCACGGATAGTCCCTGCGACACGGCCTCGCGTGCCAGCGTCGTGACGAGCGCCGGGTCGTCGATCGCGAGCAACGCGCGCGCGTGGCCCACGGACAGCTGGCCACTATGGAGGAGCGCGAGCACCGCGGCGGGCAGCTTGAGCAGACGCAGCGCGTTGGCGATGGTGGAACGGTCACGCCCCACCGCCCCGGCAACGTCGTGCTGCGTGAGCTTGAATTCGTCGATCAACCGTTCGTAGCCGCGCGCCTCGTCGAGTGGCGAGAGATCGTCGCGCTGCAGGTTCTCGATCAGCGCGAGCGTCAGAAGCGTGCGATCGTCTACATCGCGCCGCACGGCGGGAATGCGTTCCCAGCCGAGCGCCTTGCACGCGCGCAGCCGCCGTTCGCCGGCGATCAGCTCGAACTTCGCGCCGCGACTCCCCGCGGGCACGCTGCGCACCACGACGGGCTGCAAGAGACCCGCCTGGCGAATCGATGTCTTCAGCTCCTCCAAAGCGGCCGGATCCACGTCGCGCCGCGGTTGCAGGGGATTGGAGCGAATCTCGGCGATCGGCAGCTCGACGAGGCTGCCCTCGCGTTCCGCGTCCTCGCGCGATGGACCGAGTAATGCTTCGAGACCGCGTCCCAGGCGACGTCGACCGGCGACGACTTCCGTCATGCGGGCACCTCCGGCAGCGGTTGATCGGCGTCAACCGGCAGCGCAGGGGAGGGGGAGGGAGCAGCAGCAGGGAGGACGTCCGGATGCTCGACGCGGCGGATCAGCTCCTGCGCCACGGCGAGATAACTACGGGCGCCAACCGACTGCACGTCGTACAGCAGGATTGGCTTGCCGAAACTCGGCGCTTCGGCCAGCCGCACGTTGCGGGGAATGGTGATACTGAACATCCGCGCGCCGAAATACTCCTGCGCCTCTTCCGCCACCTGTTTACAGAGATTGAGCCGCGCGTCGTACATCGTGAGCAACACGCCATCGATCGCGAGTGCGGAATTGAAGTTTCGTTGCACGAGCTTGATCGTGTTCAGCAACTGCGACAGCCCTTCCAGCGCGTAGTACTCACACTGGATCGGAATGACCACGCTGTCCGCGGCGGTCAGCATGTTCAACGTCACGAGGCCGAGCGAGGGAGGGCAGTCGATCACGATGTACTGGTATTCGTCGCGAATGCTCGCGAGCGCGCGCCGCATCGCCGTCTCCCTGGACGAGCGGTTCACGAGCTCCAGCTCGGCCCCGACCAGGTCCTGAGTCGCGGGGATCAGATCGAGATATGGAAAATGCACGTGAGGGAATCGGGCCTTGCTGAGCGCGCTGCCTTCGAGCAAGGCGTCGTAAAGGGACACCCGAATGCGATCGCGCTCGATGCCGACGCCGCTCGTGGTATTCCCCTGGGGATCGGCATCGACCAGCAGTGTCTTGCGCTCCGCCGTCGCGAGCGAGGCAGCAAGGTTCACCGCGGTCGTGGTCTTGCCCACGCCGCCTTTCTGATTGGCGATGGCGATGACGCGAGACATTTGCAACTTATTTATTCACAATAGTTTATATAATTGGACAAGGACGCGATAGAATATAGGATATCGTACCGGAACCGTAAAGAGCGACGTTTCACGTGAAACATCGGATAAGCAGTTGCCCGACTCTTGCTTACGCGCGGCGACGCCGGACGGTTTCGAGCACGAGATTCTGCAGGTCGGATGGCGACACCCCCGGAACCCGCGCGGCCTGCGCCAGCGTCGTTGGGCGTACGCGGTCGAGTTTCTGTCGTGCTTCTGTCGCGAGGGTGGCGAGCTCGAGATAAGGAAGATCCGCCGGCAGTGAAAACGCCGCGAGCTCTGCCAGCCGCTCGGCCGCGTCACGCTCACGAGCGAGATACCCTTCGTACTTGATTTCGATCTCCGCCGCCGTCACCGCCTCGAGCGAATCCTCCACCTGCACACCAGCCGCACGGAACAGTGCGGCAAGCGACACCCCGGGACGGCGCGCCAGCGCCGCGACCCGCTCCGGCTCCGCGAGTGCCGTGCCCGAAGGCGCGAGCGCGACCGAGGCTTGCTCGGGCGCTATCGTCGTGGACTCGGCGACCCGCAGGAGCCGCTCTTCCTGTTCCAGCCGCCGCTCAGCGATTGCGATTTCCGCGGCGTTCGGCAGTCCCAATCGCCGCGCAAGATCGAACAGCCGCCGCAGCGCGTTATCCTGCCGCAGCAACAAGCGGAACTCGGAGCGCGACGTGAACAACCGGTACGGCTCGTCGACTCCCCGCGTCACGAGGTCGTCCACGAGCACGCCGAGGTAGGCGGCGTCTCTGGCCAGCACCACCGGCTCCTGGTCGCGCAGCCGGCGCACCGCATTGATGCCGGCGATAACGCCCTGTCCGCCGGCCTCTTCGTATCCCGTCGTTCCATTGATCTGGCCCGCCAGGAACAAGCGCTCGATCGGCTTCGTCTCGAGCCAGGGAGTGAGCTGGGTGGGCGGGTAATAGTCGTACTCGATGGCGTACCCCGGCCTCGTCACCCGGGCATGCTCCAGGCCTGGAACGGTGTGGATGAACTCGAGCTGCACAGAGAGGGGCAGGGAAGTGGACAGACCATTCACGTACAGCTCGTGCGTGTCCAGCCCCTCAGGCTCGAGAAAGACCTGATGCCGTTCCGCATTGGGGAACTTTACGATCTTGTCCTCGACGGACGGGCAGTAACGCGGGCCCCGTGAGGCGATGGCTCCGCCGTACAACGCCGACTCGTGCAGGTGGCGCAGAATGATTTCCTTGAGAGGCGCACCCGCCCACGTGATCCAGCAGGGCACCTGCCGCGGCCAGTCGTGCCGTTCGTAGAACGAAAACCGGAAATCGGTCCGCTCGCCGTCCTGACGATCGACCTTGGACCAGTCTACCGAGCGGCCATCCACGCGAGGCGGAGTACCGGTCTTGAAACGGGAGACCGCGAAACCGAGCTGCTCGATCTGCTCGGCAATCGCCTGCGCCGGTGGATCGCCCATGCGCCCCGCCGGTATCCGAGTCTCGGTCCCCATATGAATCCGGCCGCGGAGAAACGTGCCGGCGGTGATCACGACCGCGCGGGCGAGCAGGTCGCGACCATCGGCGAGCGTCACGCCGCGAACGCCGTGGCCATCCACCAGTAGGCGGTCGACCGTACCCTGCGTGAGATCGAGGTCCGGGAACGCTTCGAGGATCTGTCGAACCGCGCGGCGGTATAGTGTCCGATCGCACTGCGCCCGCGGCGCCCACACGGCGGGGCCCTTGGACCGGTTCAGCATGCGAAACTGGATCGTGGCGCGGTCAGCGGCCCGGCCCATGACCCCACCCAAGGCATCGATCTCTCGAACGACCGTACCCTTGGCAATCCCGCCAATGGCGGGATTGCAGCTCATGTGGCCGATGGTATCGAGATTGGAGGTGACGAGCAGGGTGCGAGCGCCGAGGCGAGCCGACATGACAGCGGATTCGGTACCGGCGTGACCACCGCCCACAACGATGACGTCAAAGGACATAGTGAGTAGGAAGGTAGTCCGATAGGAAATGCAAAAGCTAGACGTACAGACGCATAACGGGTCGGAGTTTAACGGGTTCTCGGAAGGGCGCCTTCCGCATCTCGCCCGTTGCCCCTGCTAGCTCGCCTTGACCCAGCGCACTAGTTCTCTAACGTTGGGCCGCTTGCCCGTCATGAGGATCCCGACTCTGTAGATCCGCGCCGCGATCCATGTCGTTCCTACGACCCCCACCACCAGCAGGACCAGCGACACCACCAGGTCAGTCAACGGCAGGTCCCCCGCCGCCCACCGTACCGGCATCGCGATCGGTGAGGTGAAGGGGATAAGGGACAGGAGAATCGAAAATGTCGAGTTGGGATCCCCGATCAGAACGAACAGCGAGACGAACGACAGCAGGAGTACGAGGACGATCGGCTGCTGCGCTTGCTGCGCTTCTTGCTCCGAGGATGACATCGCTCCCGCTGCGGCGAACATCGCCGAGTACAGAAAAAATCCTCCGAGGAAGTAGGCGGCAAAAACACCGCCGGTGGCGGCGGAAACGTGGGGGATCTCGAACAACGCGGGGCCCTGATCGGCACCGAAATACGCCGCCAGCGTCGCCCGCTCGCTGAGCATGAGCTTCCCCGCGATGGCCCAGATCAAGAGCTGGAGCAGCGACACGGCTCCAACGCCGATCACCTTTCCGAGCAGCAGTGTGAACGGCCGCACCGATGACACGAGCACTTCCACGATACGGGTCGTTTTCTCTTCGAGCACCGAGCTCTTCACATTGACGCCGTACATGAGAATCGTCGTGTAGAGAATAGTTCCCATCAAGTACGCGAGCGAGAACGACTGAGTCGAGCTTTCCCCTGTCGTCTGGGCAGCCGAGATCTTTCGCGTCGCGAGCCTGAGCGGCAATTGCGCGCGCGCGAGGACCCGCGCATCGACTCCGGCCCGTTCGAGCCGCGTCCCGATCACGACCACTCCCAAGGTTCGCTCGAGCTCCTGCATGTCCCGCAGCGACGACACGTTCGTCCCGCGATACTCAGCCGAGCCGTTGCCGACCAGGCTGTCGTCCACGATGAGCAGTCCGTCAAGCGCCTTCGTGGCGGTGGCTCGAGTGAGCGAATCGATGACCCCGGGATGGCGTACCACGCGGGTGGCCGAGAACGTTCCGCCGGCTGAGAGGGCGACGGTGACCTGTTTTCCGAGGTCGGTGGTCGTGCCGTCCACCACGGCGATGCGCCGCGCGCCGCCCGATCCCATGAACATCATCGGGAGCACGAAAATCGCCGCGAACAGGACGGGAAGGAGAATCGCGGAAATCCAGAACCAGCGGCTGCGCACCCGCTCGACGAATTCTCGCCGGATCACGGCGCCGACTTTAGACATTCTCGGAATCGCCATTCCGCGCGGTATCGGGCTCCGCCGCGTCGCCCACGAGATCGACAAAGATTTTGTGAAGTGAAGGCTCGACGAGTTGGAAGCGCGAAAGCCGCGCACCGGACCGCACCAGGGCACGCAGCAGCTCCTGGGGGTCGGCACCGGGCACGAGCTCGAGTTCGGCGTACTGCCCGTAGTCGTCCACTTTGCTGACGACGCGCGCGTCACTGAACAGGGCGGCCGCATTGCCGGCGGCGCCGTCGAACGCGATGGCTATATGCTGTCTCGATGATGGCCGCTTGATGTCGCTAAGCGAACCATCCACCAGTTTGCGCCCGCGGGCGATGATGCAGAGCTGGTCGCACAGTTTCTCGGCCTGTTCCATGATGTGGGTCGAGAAGAGCACGGTCACGCCACGCTGGCGCAGCTCGAGCACCGTGTCCTTCAAGGCCTGGGCATTCACCGGATCGAGTCCCGCGAACGGCTCATCGAGCACGACCAGCTCCGGCTCGTGCAGCAGCGTCGAGATGAACTGCACTTTCTGCTGCATGCCTTTGGACAACTCGTCGATGCGCCGCATCCGCCAGCTCGCGAGCCCGAACCGCTCGAGCCACTGCTCCGCCCGCAGGCGAGCCGTGGCGCGTGGCACGCCTTTCATTTGCGCCAGGAAGACGAGCACATCGAGCACACGCATCTTGCGGTACAGGCCGCGTTCCTCGGGGAGATATCCGATGCGTCCGGTTTGATCGCGTCCACTCCCGGTTGCCCCGAATACGGCTACGCGGCCGGAATCCGCGAGGAGAATGCTGAGGATGATGCGAATCGTGGTTGTCTTCCCGGCGCCATTCGGCCCGAGCAAGCCGTAGATGACGCCCTTGGGAACGACAAGCGAGAGATTCTCGACCGCGGTGTGGCCGGCGAAACGCTTCGTGATGCCTTGTAGCTCGACGACCGGTGGTGGAGTCAGCGTGACGCCGTTCCAGAGGACTTGAGCGCGTCCTGCAACGCATTCCAGGGAAGGAGCGCACACTTGACGCGCACGGGAAACCTGGCCACTCCGACCAGCGCGCGCAGATCTCCCAAGGATTTGTCCCGCGCGGCGGCCTCATCTCCGTGCATCATGGCGCTCATTCTCCCGGCGAGCGAGAGGGCTTCCGTGAGCGGACGGTCCTTGATCACCTGCGTCATCATCGACGCCGCGGCCTGCGAAATGGAGCAACCCCGCCCTACGAACCGCACATCCGTGATCACGTCGTTCTGGACGCGCAGCTCGAGATCGACCTCATCACCGCAGAGCGGATTATTCAATGCCGCACCGTGTGTCGGCTGCTCCAGTTTCCCCTTGTTGCGCGGTCGGCGGTAATGATCGAGGATCAGCTCCTGATAGAGTTCTCCGAGATCGGGCAGCGTCGCCGGGGACGGAGGGGCGGGGGAGCGGGGTCCTGGTGGGGACTCAGGCGGGCACATAGCCGAAGAGCGCCCCGGCCTTCACGAGCGATTCCGAAAGCAGTGTGACATCCTGGAGATCATTGTAGAGATAGAATGACGCCCTGGCAGTGGCTGCGACATTCAGCCGGCGCATCAGCGGTTGGGCGCAGTGATGGCCGGCGCGGATGCAGACCCCGTCCTGATCGAGAATGGTCGCGAGATCGTGCGGGTGGATGTCTCCATACGTGAACGATACCACGCCCGCACGGTGCTCCGCAGGACCGTAGATCGTGATCCCCTCAATTTTCGACAGGTGATCCATCGCGGCGCGGGCGAGCGTGGATTCGTGCGCCGCGATCTGCTCCATGCCGATCGTCTCGAGGTAGTCGATCGCGGCCGCGAGCCCGACCGCACCCTCCACATTCGGCGTTCCCGCCTCGAACTTGTGCGGCGGGTGTTTGTACGTCGAATGATCATCCCACACTCGGGAGATCATTTCGCCGCCGCCGTGGTACGGCGGCATTGCCTCGAGCAACGCGGGCTTCGCCACGAGGGCGCCGGACCCCATGGGCCCGAGCATCTTGTGACCGGACAGCGCGTAGAAGTCGCAGTCCAGCGCCTGCACGTCCACGCGCAGATGCGGGGTCGACTGGGCGCCATCGACCAGTACCACCGCCCCCGCGCCGTGCGCCAGCGCGATCAGCTGTGGCGCGGGATTGATGGTCCCGAGCGCGTTCGAAACGTAGGGGAAGCAGACGATCTTGGGCGCCCGCTCGAGCGCCCGACCGAAGGCGGCGAGGTCGATCCGGCCGTCTTCCGTGACCTCCACCATCCGCAGCGTAGCGCCCTGCGCTTCGCACAACAGCTGCCAGGGGACGAGATTCGAGTGGTGATCCATGGCGGTGACGACAACGGTATCGCCCGCCCGAACGGTGGCGCGCCCGTAGGCGGCCGCCACCAGATTGATCGCTTCCGTCGTGCCCCGCGTGAAGACCACGCCGTCCGGGCTCCACGCATTGACGAACCGCGCCACGCGCCCCCGCGCGGATTCGTAGGCTTCCGTCGCCCGAACCGCGAGCTCGTAAGCGCCGCGGTGCACATTGGCGTTGGTGGTTCGGTAATAGCCCACGATCGCTTCGAGCACAGACTCGGGTTTCTGGGTGGTTGCGGCATTGTCGAGGTACACGAGCCGCCGGCCATTTTCCTGCCGCGTGAGGAGCGGGAAGTCGCCGCGCAGGCGCGCCGCGTCGAGCATCAGCGTCCGGGACCCGCGTTCCGGCGGCCGCCGGCGGTGCGTTCGGAGAGCCGCGCGCGAATAGTTCGCTCGAGCCCGCGCCGCAGCTCTTCGTGCCGCACGCGGTCGAGAATTTCGGCGGCCAGTCCGTACGTCAACATGGCCGCGGCCGTCTCAAGCGAGAGCCCACGGCTCCGGAGATAGTAGAGGCCCGTCTCGTCGAGCGGCCCGACCGTGGATCCGTGCGTGCACTTCACGTCGTCGGCGTAGATCTCGAGCTGTGGCTGGCTGTCCGCCCTGGCGTCCGCCGAAAGCAGCAAATTATTGTTGGTCTGCTTCGAATCCGTGCGCTGCGCGCCCGGGCGCACGATGATTCGGCCGCTGAACACGCCGTGCGCCTGCTCCCCAACGATGCCGTTGAAGAACTCGTGACTCGTGCCGTGTGGCTTGGCGTGATCGATCACGGTGTGGTGATCCGCATGCTGCCGGCCGCGCAAGAGATAGAACCCGTTCAACACGAGCTCCGCGCCCGGACCGTCGAGCACGGTCTGCACGTCGTGGCGGACGAGCGCCCCGCCCAGAGCGAACGGGTGCAGGCGCACGCTGGAATCGCGACCCTGACGCGCGTGCGTGACCGCGATCTGAAAGGCCCGCCGGCTCTCCCGCTGCACCCGGACGTATTCGAGCTCCGCCCCGTCCGCCACGGTCACTTCACTCACCGCGTTGGTCCAATAGACCTCGTCGGCGAGGGTTACGTAGTGCTCGAGAACGGTCGCCTGTGCACCCGTTTCGAGCACGATGAGCGCACGGGGATGCGTCACGAGCGCAGCGGGTCCGGCGCCATCGTGTGGCGCCGTGACGAAAACCAGCTCGATGGGGCGGTCGATGCGCGTGCCTTGAGCGACATGAATCAGGGCACCGTCTGAAAGGAACGCGGTGTTGAGGGCGGCGAACGGATCGGCGTCGATCGACGCGTAACGTCCGATGTGTCGCTCGGCGAACGCGGGATCCCGCTCGAGGGCGCTCTTCAGGCCGCCGAGCCGAAGCCCTTGCGGTATGTCCACGCTGGACAGCTCGGGGACGGCGCTTCCGTTGACGATGACGAGCCGGATCGTCTCACCCGCAAGGGTCGACGACGCGAGATCCTGAGCCGCAATCCCCGACCGCTCTGGCGGGCGGGAGAAGGCCCGCTCCGCGATCGGAGCGACGTTCGTGAACCGCCACGCTTCTTGATGGGTGGAAGGGAATCCCCGCTCCGCAAAGCGGGCGATGGCCCGGGCCCGCATGTCGGAGAGCCATGCCGGCGCGCTGCGGGCCCCGTTGTGCGTGAACTCCTCGAAATCGGCGAGGTACGCGTCCCGTACGTCGACCACGGCTGTCACCCGACCGCCGCCTCCTCGCGCAGCCAATCGTAGCCCTTCTGTTCGAGCTCGAGAGCCAGGTCCTTCGTGCCGGATTTCACGATGCGTCCGCCCGACAACACGTGGACGTAGTCAGGAAGAATGTGGGTGAGAATCCGGTAGTAGTGGGTCACCAGTACCGTCGCACTCTCCGGCCGCCGCAGCCGGTCGACGGTCTGGGCGACAGTCTTCAGGGCATCGATATCGAGCCCGGAATCGGTCTCATCGAGCACGGCGAGCGTCGGCTCGAGGACCGCGAGCTGGAGAATCTCGTTGCGCTTTTTTTCGCCCCCCGAGAATCCCTCGTTGACCGGGCGATTCAGATAGCTCGCATCCCAGCCGATGAGTTTGAGCTTGTCCTCGAGCGCCTCCATGAACTCGAGCGGCCCGAGCTCCTCCTGGCCGCGCGCCTTCCGCGTCGCGTTCACCGCCGCGCGCAGGAAGTACGCGTTCGTCACGCCGCGAATCGCGACCGGGTATTGGAATGCCACAAAGAGGCCCGCGCGTGCGCGCTCTTCCGGGTTCATCGCGAGCAGGTCCTGTCCGCGAAACCGGATCGAGCCCTGGGTGACCGCGTACGCGGGGTGGCCACCGAGCACCTGGGCGAACGTGCTCTTGCCCGAGCCGTTCGGGCCCATGATGGCATGCACCTCTCCCGCATTGACGTCGAGGTCGACGCCATGAAGGATTTCCCGGCCCTCGGCGCTCGCATGCAGATTGCGCACTTCCAACAGCTTCATCCGACGCTGCCCTCCAGGCTGATCCCGAGCAGGCGCTGCGCCTCAACGGCGAATTCCATCGGCAGCTCCTTGAAGACCTCTTTGCAGAACCCGTTCACGATCATGCTCACGGCGTCTTCGGCCGAAAGGCCACGCTGTTTGCAGTAGAAGATCTGGTCCTCGCCGATTTTCGACGTGGACGCTTCGTGCTCCATGATGGCGCTGCTGTTGCGCACGTCGATGTACGGGAAGGTGTGGGCGCCACACGTGTCGCCGATCAGCATCGAGTCGCATTGTGAATAGTTCCGCGCGTGCTCGGCCCCCTTCAGGATCTTCACCAGGCCGCGATAGGTGTTCTGGCCGTATCCCGCGGAGATCCCCTTGGACACGATGGTCGAGCGTGTATTCCGACCCATGTGAATCATCTTCGTGCCGGTGTCTGCCTGCTGGCGGTTGTTGGTCACGGCGACCGAATAGAATTCACCGATCGACTCGTCGCCCTGGAGAATGCAACCGGGGTACTTCCAGGTGATCGCGGACCCGGTCTCGACCTGGGTCCAGGAAATCTTGGCGTGGCGGCCGGCGCACTTTCCGCGCTTCGTCACGAAATTGTAGATGCCCCCCCGGCCCGCTTCGTCCCCCGGATACCAGTTCTGAATCGTCGAGTATTTGATTTGCGCGTCGTCCTGCGCCACGAGCTCCACAACGGCCGCGTGGAGCTGGTTCTCATCCCGCATCGGCGCGGAGCAGCCTTCGAGGTAGCTGACGTAGCTGCCCTCGTCGGCAATGATCAGCGTGCGCTCGAATTGTCCCGTTGAGCTCGCGTTGATCCGGAAGTACGTGGACAGCTCGAGCGGGCACCGGACCCCTTTCGGGATGTACGCGAACGAGCCGTCGGAAAACACGGCCGAGTTGAGCGCGGCGAAATAGTTGTCGGTGTACGGAACGACCGATCCCAGATACTTCCGCACGAGATCGGGATAATCTCGGATGGCGTCGGACATCGAGCAGAAGATGATGCCCTGCTTTGCGAGCGTCTCTCGAAATGTGGTCGCCACCGAAACGCTGTCGAA
>DATIWU010000088.1:0-2389 GCA_035519195.1 Gemmatimonadales bacterium | reverse complement strand
CGGCGCGGTGGAGATCGTCGCCGTGCACGGCGCCGCCAGCAGCTCGCTCGCCGTGGGGTTCGGCTATGCCGGCATCCTGGTCGCCTTCCTCGCGCGACAGAACCCGCTCGCCATCGTGTTCTTCGCGCTCCTCGTCGGCGGCATCTCGGCGAGCGGCGGCCTCATGCAGCGGCGGTTCGACATGCCCGACGCCGCGACCCAGGTCCTGCAGGGCATCATCTTTCTGTGCGTGCTCGCGTCCAACGCGCTCGATGGACGCCTCCGGCTCTTCCGGGAATCGAGTGCCGCCGCATGAGTCCCGGCGAGCTCGGCTGGTGGGGTGTCTTGATTGCCGTGCTGGGCGGTGCGATCCGCGTCTCGACGCCCTACCTCTTCGTGAGTCTGGCCGAAACGCTCACCGAGAAAAGCGGCCGCGTGAACCTCGGGCTCGAGGGTACCTTGTTGATGGGCGCGATGAGCGGTTACGGTGCCTCGTTTCTCACTGGATCCGCCTGGCTGGGTGTGCTCGTGGCCGCGGGCGTGGGCGGTGTCTTCGGGCTTCTGCACGCGGCCATCTGCAACCTGCCGCGCGTCAACGACGTGGCGGTGGGCATCGGTCTTTTCATCTTCGGCACCGGGCTGGCGTTTTTCCTGGGAAAGCCATTCGTGCAGCCCCTGGCACCGCGGCTTCCCACCCTCGGGCTGGGGGCGATGAGCGACGTGCCCGCGATCCGCGCGGCACTGGACGTGAGCCCGCTCTTCTTTGCCGGCCTTGCAGGCGCGCTTGCCATGCGATGGGTGTTCGCGAACACGCGCTGGGGCCTCATCGTGCGCGCCGTCGGCGACAACGCGGAAGCGGCACGCGCCGCGGGGTATCCGGTGAACTTGACGCGCACTCTGGCGACTGCAATCGGGGGGCTCTTCGCGGGAATCGCCGGAGCCTTCCTCTCCCTCTCCTACCCGGGGACCTGGGCCGAAGGCCTGTCCAGCGGCCAGGGGTTGATGGCGGTGACGCTCGTGATCTTCGCCCGCTGGAGCCCGCTGAATTGCTTCTGGGTGTCGTTGCTGTTCGGCGGTGCCTCGGCGCTCGGTCCGGCACTGCAGACGGCGGGTGTCACGGGCTACTACTACCTGACCGGCGCCGCACCTTACGCGTTGACGCTCGCCCTGCTGATCGCGAGCTCCTCGCGCCGCCATCGGCTGCTGGGGGCCCCGGGCGAGCTCTCGATCAACCGGTGAAGCCATGAACGCCCAGCCACCGCCGCTCATCGAGGCAGTCGACCTCTGCAAGCGCTTCGGCAGCGTGCAGGCGCTCGACGGCGTGTCGGTGCGTTTCGAGCCCGGCACGTTTCACGCCCTCCTCGGAGAGAACGGCGCCGGCAAGAGCACCCTGGTCAAGTGCCTGATGGGTTTCCACGGGATCGACTCGGGCACGATCCGCGTCGGCGGGGTCCCGCGCGCCATCGCGGATCCGCGTGCCGCGCACGCGCTGGGGCTCGGCATGGTCTACCAGCATTTCACGCTGGTGCCGAGCATGACGGTCGCGGAAAACCTCCTCCTCGCGCGCACCGACCTCCCGGGAATCATCGACTGGCGCTCGGAGCGCCGCGCGGTCGAGGCCTTCCTCGAGCGGATGCCTTTCCGTCTCGATCCGGATGCGCCGGCGGTGGCGCTCGCTGCAGGGGAGAAGCAGAAGCTCGAGATCCTGAAGCAGCTCTATCTCGGGGTCCGGGTGCTGATCCTCGACGAGCCGACGAGCGTCCTCACCCCGCAGGAGGCCGACGAGGTGCTCGCTCACGCGCGCGCGCTCGCCGATACCGGTGCGCTCACGGTCGTCCTCATCACGCACAAGTTCCCGGAAGTCCTTGCCCACGCGCGCGAGGTGACCGTCCTGCGGGGCGGCCGCAACGCGGGAGGTGGCGCGGTTGCCGAGCTGGACGCCAGCGCACTGGTGCTCATGACCTTCGGCGAGCGCCCGATCGCCGCCGCCACCGCGCACGCGGACCACCCGGCCGGCGCGCCGTATCTCGAGCTTCGCGGTCTCTCGACGCTGAACGACCGGGGCGCGCCGGCCGTGCGCGAGCTTTCACTGAGCGTGGCTTCGGGCGAAATCGTCGGCGTCGCCGGGGTTTCGGGCAACGGCCAGCGCGAGCTCGTCGAGGTGCTGGCCGGTCAGCGGGAAGCGGAGAACGGCGAGATCATCGTCGCCGGGCAGCCCTATCGTCGCACACGTAAGGAGATGCGCACCCGCGGCGTTTGCCTGCTCGCAGAAGAACCGCTCGCTTCGAGCTGCGTGCGCACGCTCTCCGTCGCGGACAATCTGGCGCTGCGCGATTTCGATGTCGCGCCGTTCTCGCGCGCGGGCGGACTCGTCGACCGCAAGGCGATCGAGCAGCGGGCGCGCGTTCTC
>DATIWU010000087.1:0-2389 GCA_035519195.1 Gemmatimonadales bacterium | reverse complement strand
CGGCGCGGTGGAGATCGTCGCCGTGCACGGCGCCGCCAGCAGCTCGCTCGCCGTGGGGTTCGGCTATGCCGGCATCCTGGTCGCCTTCCTCGCGCGACAGAACCCGCTCGCCATCGTGTTCTTCGCGCTCCTCGTCGGCGGGATCTCGGCGAGCGGCGGCCTCATGCAACGGCGGTTCGACATGCCCGACGCCGCGACCCAGGTCCTGCAGGGCATCATCTTCCTGTGCGTGCTCGCATCCAACGCGCTCTATGGACGCCTCCGGCTCTTCCGGGAATCGAGCGTCGCCGCATGAGTCCCGGCGAGCTCGGCTGGTGGGGTGTCTTGATTGCCGTGGCGGGCGGTGCGATCCGCGTCTCGACGCCGTACCTCTTCGTGAGCCTGGGCGAAACCCTCACCGAGAAGAGCGGCCGCGTGAACCTGGGGCTCGAGGGCACGCTCCTCATGGGCGCGATGAGCGGATACGGTGCCTCGTACCTGACGGGATCCCCCTGGCTGGGTGTCCTTGTGGCCGCGGGTGTGGGCGGGATCTTCGGGCTGCTGCACGCGACCGTCTGCAATCTGCCGCGCGTCAACGACGTGGCGGTGGGCATCGGTCTCTTCATCTTCGGCACCGGGCTGGCGTTTTTCCTGGGGAAGCCGTTCGTGCAGCCCCAGGCGCCGCGGCTTCCCACTCTCGAGCTGGGGGCGATGAGCGACGTGCCCGCGATCCGCGCCGCACTGGACGTGAGCCCGCTCTTCTTCGCCGGCATCGCGGGGGCGCTCGCCATGCGGTGGGCGTTCGCGAACACGCGTTGGGGACTCATCGTGCGCGCCGTCGGCGACAACGCGGAAGCGGCGCGCGCCGCCGGGTACCCGGTGAACCTGGCGCGCACTCTGGCGACCGCGATCGGTGGGCTCTTTGCCGGGATCGCCGGCGCCTTCCTCTCACTCTCCTACCCCGGGACCTGGGCCGAAGGCCTTTCCAGCGGCCAGGGGCTGATGGCAGTGACGCTCGTGATCTTCGCCCGCTGGAGCCCGCTGAACTGCTTCTGGGTGTCGCTGCTGTTCGGCGGCGCCTCAGCGCTCGGTCCGGCACTGCAGACGGCGGGTGTCACGGGCTACTACTACCTGACGGGGGCCGCGCCCTACGCGCTGACCCTTGCCCTCCTGATCGCGAGCTCTTCGCGCCGCCACCGGTTGGTGGGGGCCCCGGGCGAGCTCTCGATCAACCGGTGAGGCCATGGGCACCCAACCGCCGCCGCTCATCGAGGCCGTCGACCTCTGCAAGCGCTTCGGCAGCGTGCAGGCGCTCGACGGCGTGTCGGTGCGTTTCGAGCCGGGGACGTTTCACGCCCTGCTCGGGGAGAACGGCGCGGGCAAGAGCACGCTCGTCAAGTGCCTGATGGGGTTTCATGCCATCGACTCGGGGACGATCCGCGTCGGCGGGGTCCCGCGCGCCATCGCGGATCCGCGTGCCGCGCACGCGCTGGGGCTCGGCATGGTCTACCAGCATTTCACGCTGGTGCCCAGCATGACGGTCGCGGAGAACCTCCTCCTTGCGCGCACCGACCTCCCGGGAGTCATCGACTGGCGCTCGGAGCGCCGCGCGATCGAGGCCTTCCTCGAGCGGATGCCGTTCCGTCTCGATCCGGATGCGCCGGCGGTGGCGCTCGCTGCGGGGGAGAAGCAAAAACTGGAGATCCTGAAGCAACTCTATCTCGGGGTCCGGGTGCTGATCCTCGACGAGCCGACGAGCGTCCTCACCCCGCAGGAAGCCGACGAGGTGCTCTCTCATGCGCGCGCGCTCGCCGATACCGGCGCGCTCACCGTCGTGCTGATCACACACAAGTTCCCGGAAGTCCTTGCCCACGCGCGCGAGGTGACCGTCCTGCGGGGCGGCCGCAATGCGGGAGGTGGCGCGGTTGCCGAGCTGGACGCCAACGCACTGGTGCTCATGACCTTTGGCGAGCACCCGATCGCGGCCGCCACCGCGCACGCGGACCACCCGACCGGCGCGCCGTATCTCGAGCTTCGCGGTCTCTCGGCGCTGAACGACCGGGGCGCGCCGGCCGTGCGCGAACTTTCCCTGAGCGTGGCCGCGGGCGAGATCGTCGGTGTCGCCGGGGTTTCGGGCAACGGCCAGCGCGAGCTCGTGGAGGTGCTGGCCGGTCAGCGGGAAGCGGAGAACGGGGAGATCATCGTCGCCGGGCAGCCCTACCGTCGCACGCGCAAGGAGATGCGCGCCCGCGGCGTCTGCCTGCTCGCCGAAGAACCGCTCGCTTCGAGCTGCGTGCGCACGCTCTCCGTCGCGGACAATCTGGCGCTGCGCGATTTCGATGTCGCGCCGTTCTCGCGCGCGGGCGGACTCGTCGACCGCAAGGCGATCGAGCAGCGGGCGCGCGTTCTC
>DATIWU010000086.1:0-6944 GCA_035519195.1 Gemmatimonadales bacterium | reverse complement strand
CCAAATGGGTAGCGTGGTGAGTCGGGTGGAGCTCACTCGTGAGCAGTGGGTTCAGCTCGGCTCTGGAGGAAACCTCCCACAAAGTCACGGAACGGCCGCCGAGCGCCATGCTCGCCTGCCGCAAGACTTCCCGCCTCGAATCCCGTAACGGCTCGGTTCCGCTCACTGGCCTCTCGCCGGCAGATCACGTCCGCTCCGGCCGGCGGTTTGCCGCTCGGGGTGCTGGAACATGGTCCGACAGTGTTGGGGGCGCGCCTACATATTGGGAGATTCCTGAAGCGCGTCAAGCTGAGCCAACGGATGGTGAGATGGGTTTGGTGGACCGGGCGATCCGGATCACGGTGCGTATCGCGTTGACACTACGGACGCTGGCCTCTAGGTTCGACCGGACGTTCCGACCGAGACGCCAGTTGACCAGTAACAAAAGGGGATACGAGGCCCGTGCCCGGCGCGGGCCTTTTGTCGCCTGCCTGCTCCCTGCGTGGCCATGAAGCGCAAGGAAGAAGACGCACGCGCGGCCTCGCGCCGTCTTCTCGCGACCAGCGAGCGCGAGCTGCAGCGCATCGTCCTCGACATGCACGACGGACCGGTGCAGGACATCTTTGCCGCGCTGTCGCAGCTCCAGGTGCTCGAGCGCGCCCTGGCCGCGGAGCCGGCTTCGCAGCAGCGCGCCAAACAGGCTGTGGGGTTACTCGAGCGCGCCCTCGGGGAAATCCGGAATTTCATCGGCGCCTTCCGGCCGCCGGGGTTCGAGCGCCGGGGGCTGTCGGCCATCATCGAAGGCCTCGCGGTGCAGCACGAAACGCTCACGAATCAGACCGTCGAGCTGCGCGCCCGCGAGGACCTGGGCGACTGCGCGCTCGCCACGAAGATCGCAATCTACCGGATCCTCCAGGAGGCCCTCGCCAACGGTCACCGCCATTCAGGAGCGACCCGGCAGCAGGTCGACGTGCGGCGTCATGACCAGACGATCACCTTGACGGTCTCGGACGACGGTCGCGGCTTCGACCCCCAACGGGTGCTGGCCCAGGAGGCCGACGTCGGCGTGGAAGGCGGGCATTTTGGATTGCGAGGCATCCAGGATCGCGTGGCGATGCTGGGCGGCAGTTTCGAGCTCGTCAGTGCGCCGGGTCGGGGCACGTCATTGACGGTCGTCCTGCCGGCCGAGTGAGGAGAGGCTAGATGATTCGTGTGCTGCTGGCCGATGATCACGCGATCGTGCTCGAGGGGTTGCGCGCGCTGCTGGACGGCGAGCCGGGGATTCGTGTGGTCGCCGCCACGACGGACGGGACCGAGGTGATCAAGCTGGTCGAGCAGCACAAGCCCGACGTCGTGGTGCTCGATCTCGAGCTCGCGGGAATCAAGGGCACGCAAGTCCTCTCCGCGCTGCGCGAACGCAAGGATCCTCCCAAGGTGCTGGTGCTCACGGCCTACAACGACGGCGAGGCGCTGCGTTCGGCACTCGATGCCGGCGCGGACGGTCTGGCCTTGAAAACCGAATCACCGCAACAGACCCTCACGGCGATCCGGCAGGTGCACGCGGGGCAGCTGGTGTTTCCGCAGGCGGCACGACGCTGGATCGAGGGACGCGGGGCGGGTGCGCCCGGCGATCTGACCCCGCGCGAGCGCGAAGTCTGGGCATTGATGGCGGCGGGGCTCACGAATCCCCAAATCGCCGAACGGCTCGGGCTCTCCGACAACACCGTGAAATTCCACGTGCAGCATCTGTTCTCGAAACTCGGCGTCAAGAATCGTACGGAAGCCGCCTTGCGGTTCGCCCACGGGCCGCCCCGTTCCAGCGCTTGACAGCGTTTCAAACGGCCCGTAGCGTGGGTCGCTCACCTCGCCCGGAGACCAGATGAACCGTTCGGTCGTGCTTGCCCTAGCTGTGGCCGTTTCCGTCGCGATCATCGTGAAATTCGCGCCCGCGATGAGCATCAGTCCGCTACCCGCCATCATTGCGCTGGCCGTATTTCTCGGTTCGGGAGGCGGCGTGCCGGGATTCGCTCGCACGCTCGCAGCGATGCTCCTGGGCGCGATCCTGATGATCATCGCCAACATCATCGTCGTGCAGCACCAAGAGAGCCTCGAAGCCTATCGCTGGCTGTTTTTCGCGATCGTGGCGCTCATCATCATGCTCGCGGCGCGGGTCCCCTACCTGTCGTACGTGACGGCGGGGTTGGCCGGCATGGCAATGGCGGGCGGCACGCCGGCGTTCCGGCCGTACGGTCTATTGGTCGGAGGGTCGATCGCGATGGGATGCGTGCTTGGCCTGATTTCCGACATCATCGCCGGCGCGCTGAGCGGAAGCCGTTCGGCCGCGGGTCAACCGGTCGCCTGAAGCAGGTTTAGAAGAGCTTCGCCGCCGTTCGCAGCGTGCGGTAAATCCCCCATCCCAGGGGGATCGCGACGGCGGCCCATGCCAAAGCGACGAACACCCAGCTCGCGCCCGCCGGGTTCTGTCCTTCCGGCTCGGGCGCGCTCATCTCGCCTCCGCCGGACGCCGCTCGCTCACGAGCTGCGCCTCACTCATGAACCGCTCCGGGGCAATCGGTTTCACGAGCGCATTCGCGATCAACCCGATCACGAGCAGGCCGGCGAGCACGTACATGGTCGTGTTGTAGGCCTGCCCCACGGGCACGCCGTGCTTGACCTGGTACTCACGCAGATAATTGACGAGCACGGGGCCGAGAATTCCCGCGGCCGACCACGCGAGCAGAATGCGTCCGTGAATGGCGCCGACGTAGCGCGTTCCGAACAGGTCGGCGATATACGCGGGGATGGTCGCGAACCCACCGCCATACATCGTGAGGATCATGCAGAACAGACCCACGAACAGCGGCACGCTGCCTGTCCTGCCGGCGAACGGCACCAGGCAGTAGAGCACGAATCCGAGCACGAAGAAGACGTAATACGTGGTCTTTCGACCGATGTAATCAGACAGCGACGCCCAGAAAATTCTTCCCGCGATGTTGAACAGGCTGAGCAGTGCGGCGAACCCGGCGCCCATGGTCGCGACCTGGGCCCGCTCATTCGTGCCGAGATCCTTGAGCGCCGCCGGGAGGTGAATCAGCGTTCCGCCGAATACCTCCTGCAGCATGGGCGACGCCATCCCGATCACGCCGATCCCCGCGCTGACATTCATCCACAGGACGACGAACAGCAGCCAGAACTGCGGGATGCGAAACACGCCGTGCACGTGCACGTGGCGGCTCGTGATCATTCCCCGTTGCTCGGCCGACGCCGGAGAGTTGAAGCCGGCGGGGCGCCAGTGCTCCGCCGGCAGGCGGTAGCCGAACGCTCCGCACATCATCGCCACGAAATAGATCGCCCCGAGCGTGACGAACGTCTCCCACACGCCGACCGAATGGGGCGTGGCGAAGTGCTTCATCAGGATGTCGGCCAGGGGAGAGCCGATCATCGCCCCGCCGCCGAACCCCATGATGGCCATCCCCGTGGCCATGCCACGTTTGTCGGGAAACCATTTGATGAGCGTCGACACGGGGGAGATGTAGCCAAGACCAAGGCCGCAGCCACCAATCACCCCCGACCCGAGCCACAGCAGCCAGATCTGGTGCACATAGACGCCGAGCGCCGAGACGAAAAAGCCCCCGCCCCAGCAGCACGCCGCGACCACTCCGGCCTTGCGCGGGCCCGCGCGTTCGAGCCAGTGCCCGAATAGCGCGGCCGACGATCCGAGAAACACGAAAAAGAGGGTGAACATCCAGCCGAGCGTGCTGATCTTCCAGTCGTCCGGCGCGGGGTCAGTGATTCCGATCGCATGCGAAAGCGGCAGCCAGAACACGCTGAAACCGTACGCCATACCGATCGAGAGGTGAATGGCGAGGGCGGCGGGCGGCACGAGCCAGCGATTGAACCCCGCGGGGGCGATGATCCGTTCTCGATCGAGTATCCCGGGCATCCGCTTCTCCCGCGGGGGCGGCTCGTTAATTTGGTGCTGCTAGCTTCTAATCAAGGCGCCGATGACCCTCGCCGCAACCCGAAATCCTCCTCCGGAATCCGCGTCGCCGGCAGCGTCCACAGCGCGGCTGCCGTGGTACGTCGTGGCCGTCCTGTTCGCCGCCGCGAGCACCATCGTCGGCGTTATCTGGGACATCTCGTGGCACCGTTCCATCGGCCGCGACACGTTCTGGACCCCGGCGCACCTCGCGATCTACCTGGGCGGCATAGTGGCGGGAATCGCGTGCGGCTGGCTGGTGCTCGAGGCCACGTTTGGACGGTCATCCACGCTCCGGGATTCGGCGGTCGGGTTCTGGGGATTCAGGGCGCCGCTGGGCGCGTGGCTGTGCATCTGGGGCGCGCTCGCCATGCTTACGTCCGCGCCGCTCGATAACTGGTGGCACAACGCGTACGGTCTCGACGTGCGGGTGCTCTCGCCGCCGCACACACTCCTCGCCCTGGGCATGTTGGCGATTCAGCTCGGCGCGCTGTTGCTCGTGCTCGCGCAACAGAATCGGCTCGTAGCGCGAGGGACCGGAACACCGCGACTGTACGGCGTCATGGTCGCGTTCGTCGCGGCCATCCTGCTCCAGAACGCCGGCATCCTGGGTATCGAGCAAATCGGGTTCGCCAACGACGCGCATAACGCGCTGTACTACAAATTCTCGGCGGCGGTTTTCCCGATCGTGCTCGTGGCGACCGCGCGCTGCGCCCGACTCCGCTGGCCCGCGACCACCGCGGCGGCGTGGTATATGGCGATCTCGTTCGTGATGATCTGGACCCTCGAGTTATTTCCGGCCACTCCCAAGCTTGCGCCGGTATTCAATCCGCTGACGCACATGATTCCCGCCACGTTCCCGCTGCTTCTCGTTTTTCCGGCGGCGGCGATCGACGTTCTCACACGACGGGTCAACGTCCGGAACACGTGGCTCTTGTCGGTGGTCACCGCCTGCGCGTTTCTCGCGGTGTTTCTGCTCGTCCAATGGTTCTCCGCGTATTTCCTCCTTTCCCCCGCTGCCCGCAACGACTTCTTCGGCGTGGACCACTGGGATTACTCGAATCGTGTCGGGCCGTGGCGTTACGAGTTCTGGCGCGACACGACCGATCCGGTCACGCTCCGGGCTCTGGCTGTCGCCACACTCATCGCGTTTCTGTCCACCCGAATCGGAGTATGGTGGGGGGACTGGATGTCACGGGTCCGGCGGTGACGCGCTGGGGCACGATCGCCGTTCTCGCCGGGCTGGCCACAGTGACAGCGGCGCATATCGGCAGTCCGGACACCTACTACGAAGGGCACGCCGGCCCGTATCCCGTTCGCGTGATCGTGCGCAGCCCCGGCGTCGTGCCGGGGCTGGCGGCCATCACGGTTCGAATCCTCGTGCCGCGCCGTCCCGTGCAGATCGCCGTGCTGCCGGTTTTTTGGGACCCCCGCACGCAGGCGCCTCCACCGCCGGATATCGCGCGGCCGGTGCGGGGTGACTCGAGCCTGTACACGGCGGCGCTGTGGCTGATGCGCGGCGGCGCGTACAGCGTTCGCGTTTCGATCACCGGGCCGGAAGGAGAGGGAACGGTCCTCGTCCCCGTGCAGGCGATCGCGACGCAGCGACTCGAGCTACGACCGTCGCTCGCCATTCCCCTCGTAGCGCTCGGGCTGCTGCTGTTTGCCGGCGCCGTCACTGCGGCGCGGGGGGCGGCGCGCGAGAGCGTACTCGAGCCGGGTCAGGTTCCCGACCGCCGCGACGACCGCCGCGGGCGGATTGCCACGGTCGTGAGCGCGATCGTGCTCGCAGTCCTGCTCCTCTTCGCCCGCGCATGGTGGCGGGCAGTCGACGCGGCGTACCGTACCGGCCTGTACCGCCCGGCGCACATTTCGCTTGCCACGCAAGCGACATCGTCCGGCCGGCTGTTGCGGTTCGCGCTGGGCGAGGATGCCGTGCGCGCCGAGCGGGCGTTCCAATGGACGCCGCTCATCCCGGAGCACGGGCACCTGGTGCATCTGTTCCTGGTGCGAGACTCCGCGCCGAGCGCGTTCGCGCATCTCCACCCGGTTCCGGTGGACTCGGCGACGTTCGCAACGCCATTGCCCCGGAGCGTTGTGGCAGGGACCTACCGCGCATACGCCGACGTCGTTCATGAGACCGGATTCGCTCAAACCCTCACGGGCGTGGTCGCCATCGGTTCGGACGCGAGCGCGCAGCGAGGCGCGGAAACGCGCGCTGACCCCGACGACGCCGTGTGGAACGAGCGCCGTCAGGTCCAGGCGGACTCGGCATTACTCGACGACGGCTCGATCATGCTGTGGGAACGCGGCGCTCAGCCGCTCGTGGCGGACAGTGCGCTCACGCTCCGGTTTCGAGTCGTGTCGAAGGACGGCCATCCGGTGCCGCTCGAGCCGTACATGGGAATGGCGGGACATCTCGTGCTCACCACGAGCGATGGATCCGTGTTCGTGCACCTCCATCCCGAGGGCACGATTTCCCTGGCCTCGCAGCAGGCATTTCAGGAGCGGCAGCCCGGCGACACGGTGCGGGGCGCGCTCGCCCGAAGAATGAGCGCCCGTGGTGTGACAGCAATGTCCGGGGGTGGTGGATCCGATACGACGGTGTCGTTTTTCTACGCGTTCCCAAAAGCGGGATACTACCGTCTCTGGGTAGAAGTCAGGCACCGTGATGCGGTGCTGACGGGCGCGTTCGACGCTGACGTGACGCAGCGCCGCTAGACGCACCAGTCGAACGCCCGCTGTTATTCGCGGCCGTACGTTCCCATCAGCTGCGCGGTCGCAACGATGTGACCGCCCATGGCGCGCTCCAGGTCCTGTTTCGAGGCACCGGGTGCGAGGCCGGTCGTACGCGCCAGTGCGTAAAGCTTGAAGTAGTAGCGGTGCGCGGGCCCGGGCGGGGGACATGGCCCACCATATCCACCGCGCTTGAAGTCGTTGCGTCCCTGGACTGCGCCCGGCACGTCCGTGAGCTCGCCCGATTTCG
>DATIWU010000085.1:0-25486 GCA_035519195.1 Gemmatimonadales bacterium | reverse complement strand
CCCGTGCGCCTCGGTGCCGGGAACCTTGGGCGCAAAAATCGCGAAATAGGCTGTCGTGAAATACAGGCCGGTGTTCAGGATTCCGAGGCCCGCGTGCCAATTGCGGCCGCCCGTGGTGGCGCGGCGGCCGCCCGCCGACGTGCTGCTGATCAATGTCGCCACGAATGAGGCGGCGGTAAGCAATCCAAACCGCTGGTGCATTTTCAGCATGTGCGAGCGTTTGTCGAGTCGCGCCTGATCCGCGGCGCTTCCCTGCGTTTGCAGTGACGTGAATCCCAGATCGCCGAGGGACAGATTGTCGGCGAGCGTCACGTTCACGCTGCGCGTCTGTCCCGCGTCGATCACGAGGTCCTGCGTGGCGGGATGGTAACCGCTGGCCGAGACGGACAGCTGATAGGTTCCGGGAGCGAGCCCGGCGATCCGGTAGGCGCCGCTCGAATCCGTGGCCGCTGCTCGCGCCGCACCGATCGAGTCGTTCTGCACCGACACCCGCGCATTGGGAATCGCGACGCCTGACACGGATCGTACCCACCCGGCAACGGCCCCAGTCTGCGCTCGAACCGGACTCGTGAGCACGAGACTGACGGCGATGCTGCAGCGCGCGGCTACCGCGCCGCGCCGAAAGCCCTCATGACGGGGTCGCAACACTCACCAAGACACATATCCGGGAGCGTTCCCTTGAGATCTTCATATTGTGTTGACGAATGAAACGATTACCGGGGCGGGCGATCCGCATCCATGCTAGGGGTGGTGGTCGAGCACCTCGCGCAGCACGAACACAACCGCGTTCGGCGTGAACGGCTTGTGGAGGAGCGGCACCCCCTCATCGACCGGCCGGGACGTTACGGCAGAGCCGTTTTCGTATCCCGACATATAGACCACAGGCGGCCGAATACCGCATTCTCGCAGCCGATCCACGAGCCCCGGCCCATCGAGCCGGGGCATGACGACGTCCGTGAGCAGCACATCGATCGTTTCGCCCGTGTGCTCGATGACGTCGATCGCATCCTCGCCATCTACCGCCGTCAACACGGAGAATCCGAGGTTCTTGAGCATCCGCGCGAGCGCCGTTCGCAGGTTTTCGTCATCCTCTACGATCAGCACCTTTTCCCCGCGACCAGGAAGCCCGCGCAGCGTGTGGGCGCCTTTTGATCCTTCGGACACACCGATCTCCAGCAGTTGGAACGCGATACGACAAATAAGCGAAAGGGCAATGGCCGGCACCAATACCGAACGCGTAGACTTCTCATGCCGAACACGCATGAGCCAGCACGTGGCGGAATGAATGGATTTCAGCGACCTGCCGTACTTCGGAGCCATCGCCGCGACGCGGAGTTTCACCCGGGCCGCCCGCGAGGCGCGGATTGCCCAGCCGGCGCTCTCGCGCCGCATCCGGGCGCTGGAACGCGAGCTGGGCGTCGCACTCCTCACGCGCGGTGCCCGAGGCGTCACGCTGACGCCGGCGGGCGAGGCCTTCGCCGCTGCCGCCGCCCAGCTGTTCCGCGATTCCGCCGCGGCACTCGAGCGCGCGCTCGCGACCGCGGCCGGCCGGCGCGGCCGCGTGGTTCTGGCCGCGATGCGCGCGGCCGTGGCGCGGGGGTTCCCGATCGCGCTGCAGGAGTCGCTGCGCCAGGACCACCCCGAGATTGCCCTCATCGTCCAGGATTTCGATCCCCCCGACACCTGGGAAGCGGTCGCCGACGGCCGCGCGGATATCGCCGTGTGCCTCGAGAGCGCCCTCGTGCCGGGGCTCGTGGCGGAGCTCCTGTGGGTCGAGACGATCGATCGCGCCATTGTGCCTCGAGACCATCCCCTGGCCACGCGCGGCACGGTGTCGCTCTCCGATTTCGGGTCGCTGCCGCTCCTCGTATCGCCGCACACGGTCTCGCCCGAGACGGCAGGCCGCATCGCGGAGCCGTTACGGCAAGCGGGTCTTGCTTCGCCCGTCGAATTGATCGCCGGCGATTTGCGGGCCACGCACCTCGCGGTCGCCCGGGGACGCGGCTGGACCCTCGTCACGCGCTCGCGCGCCGAGGCGCCGCCCGAGGGTACCGCCGTCCTCAACGTGACCGGACTGGCCGTCACGGTGCGTATGCAGGCGATCTGGAGACGCGGCGAGCGGCGTCCGGTCGTGGGCACCGTACTGCAGCGGGTCATGGATCTCGGGCGGGCGAATTCCGGCGCGCACGCCGGAGCGTCGACGCCGCTTGCCCCGACCGTTGCGTCGCTTCCCCTCCCCCGCCCGGCGCGAGCGCGAAGGCCTCGCTTCGCCCCCGGCACCATCCCTTCAGGCCTCGGGCTGGCGCAGCTGCGGGCGCTGGTGGCGGTGGCCGCGACACAGACGATCGGACGCGCCGCGAAACAGCTCGGGGTCACCCAGCCGGCGTTGTCGCGTCGCCTGACATCACTCGAGGACGCCGTCGGTATCCCGCTGTTCGAGCGCTCGGCCCGCGGGGTCACGTTGACCGCGGCAGGCCACTCGCTCACTGAGGATGCGCCGGAGCTGCTGGCCGCGGCCGACCGGCTGGTGCGCGAAGTGTCGCGCGCGCGCCGCGGGATCGAAGGACGGTGCGTGATCGGAGCCGTGGCCACCGCCGCCTCGAGCGCGCTGCTCGCGCGCGTGACCGAGCGCTGCCTGACGGAGCATCCGGAGATTCACGTGCTGGTCGAAGAGGTCGCAACGCCCCGGCTGCCGGCCGCGCTCGCGAGCGCCGAGATCGACCTCGGGCTGGGCCACGCGTTTCATGCAGGCCGGCGGCCCGCCGGAATCGTCGTGACAAGGGTCCAGGAAGACATGCTCGACGCCGCGTTGATCCCGCCGGGGCACCCCCTTGCGCTCCGCCGCCGGATCGAAGCGCGCGACCTCCGCACCCTACCGTTTCTGTTCATGGAACGCGTGTTTCAACCGGACTTCTACGACCGCGTGCTCGGCGGCCTCAAAGCCCAAGGACTGGTGCCCCGCATCGAGGCCAGCTACGACAGCCTGCACATCGTGTGGGCGCTCGTCGCGCAGGGAAAGGGATGGGCACTGGGGTTTCATTCCCAGCTCGCGCGACCGCCAATCGGCACCGTCGCCGTGCGTATCGGGGGCCTGCGTCTGCCGTTTGGCCTCGACTTGCTGTCGCGCGCCGGTGAATCGCGGCCCCCGGTCCTTGCCGTGGCGGCGGTGTTTCGCGAGCTCTCCCGGGCCCCCCGCAAGCAGCGCTCGGCGTAGCCCTACGGCAGTCGGAACGCGGAAGACGCAGCGCGGATTCATCAGTTCGCGCTTCCGAGCTCCGCGTTCCGCGTTCTCAGCAGCCGGTACCCCAACGGCCCCACAAGCCCCAGGGCCAGCGCGATCAGCACGCCGGGCAGTCCGCTCTCCCGATTCCCGACTTCGAGCAAGACGCCGACGCCGAGCAGCGCGAGCGGCAGGATCGCGAGCCCGACGAGGCCTGCCACGGGAAGCGGGACCCGGAACGGTCCGCGCAGGCCGGGCTCGGCGCGGCGCAACCGCACGAGCGCGGCAAACTCGAGCGCCAGGGCACTCGTGTACAGCAGCACATCCGCCGCGAGCAGGCCACCGAACGAGAGTAGCGCGAACAGCGAGTACGCGACGGCCGATACGAGCACGGCGTTGCGCGGCGTGCCGCGCTCATCCGTCTGACCGAGCGACGCGGGCAGCAATCCATCGCGGGCCAGCACGAGCGGGATCCGCGAGTAGGAGAGCAGTAACGCATTGAACAGCGCGAACGCGCTCACCATTCCGGCCAGCGCGAGCCAGCGGCCGAGCCAATGACCCACGAGTGACGAACCGAGCGCAGGCCAGGCGCCATCCGACCAATCGGTCCACGGCGTGAGGGCCAGCACGGGGATGATCGTGGCGAGATACACGACCACGACCAGGGGGAGCGCGCGAGCCAGCGCTCGAGGGTACGTTCGCCCCGCCTGCTCGATCTCTTCGCCGATCGTGGAAGCGTTGTCCCAGCCCGAATAGTTCCAGATGCTCTGCGAGATGCCGAGCCCCAACGCACCGGCGAAAGATTTCCCCGGCGCGTGGAAGGGCTCGAGCATTCCCGGCACCCCACCGGCGTGGAACCAGCGAATCAGCGCGTCGGCCGTGAGCACGGCAAACGGCAACAGCACGGCCAGGACGAACCAGGACGACGCCGCCCCCACCACGCGCGTTCCCCGCAGGTTGAGCCATGTCGCGCCCCAGATGATCGCGAGCGCGAGCACCCAGCTCTCGGTGCGCGACAGGTCCAGGATGAAAAAGCGCGTGTACTGGATGAACAGGACGGGATAAATCGCCATGTCCACGAGCGAATAGATCCACGATAGCCAGCCATTCCAGAATCCCCAGAACGGCCCGAAGGCGCGTTTGACCCACTGGTAATAGCCGCCCTCGACCGGCAGCATGGAGGCGAGCTCGCCGATCAACAGGGCCTCGGGAACGCTGTAGAGCAACGGGGTCAGGACGAGCAGCAGCACGGCGAGCCCGGGCCCGACGCTTCCCACGATCCCCTCCAGGCCAAAAGGCCCGCCCGAGACGGTAAAGAAGAGCACCGCGACGAGCGGCCCGAGCCGCAGCGCCGCCCGCGGCGCTACCGTGTGCGGACCGCGGCCGCGAACGCCTGCCATACGCGCAGATTTCCGGGATGCTCCTCCAGCATGCGCTCGGGGTGGAACTGGAGACCTACGAGGAATCGCGCCCCGGGATCGTAGAACGCTTCGATCAATCCGTCATCGGCCTGCGCCATGGGACGAAATCCCCTGGCCAGCGTGCGGATTCCCTGATGATGATAGCTGTTGACGTTGACCGTCGCGTCGCGATACCAGCGCGCGAGTGGGGTGTGGGGCACAATCGCGATACGATGTCGATACGTGTCGTAGTTCTCGTCATCGATGTGCTTCAGCGTGGAGGCCTGGTCGTGCTGGACGTCCACGAACAGCGAGCCACCGCGCACGACGTTCAGGATCTCCGAGCCGCGACAGATCCCGAGGATCGGGACCTTGCGCTCGAGGGCGAGACGCGCCAGACGGATTTCAATGTCGTCTCTCTCGGGGTGGGTCTCTCCGAGATGCTCGCGATCGACGGGTGCGGCTCCGTACCGTGCGGGCTCGATGTCTTCGCCTTCGACCAGCAGCAGGCCGCGCATGCCGCGGGCATACTGCGCGAGGCGGCTGGCGGTGCCCGGAACGACGGGCACCATGACCGGAAAGAGCCGCAGCCGCATGAGGATCTCGAGGTGCAGCTCGGCCACGTAATCGATGCGACGATTTTTGCGGATCGTGCGGCGGGCAACCACGAGCACGGGGGGCGCCTGACCGCCGCGAGGCGTCATCGCGTCAGGATCTCGAGCGCCTCGACCAGTCTGGCGTCCTTGTCCTTCCCCTGCGACGCCACCCGGATGTGGAACCGGTCCATGCCGATCTTGTTCGAGCAATCGCGCACGTACATGCGGTGCGCTTCGAGCAGGCGGCGTTGCAGCTCGGTGGCCGTCATCCCGTTCAGAAGCTTGAAGAGCACGAAATTCGCGCCCGTGGGATAGACGTCGATCGCCGGAATCGCTTCGAGCGCCCGCGCGAGCCAGCGCACGTCGGCGATCAATCGTTTCCGTGCCAGGTGGTACTCGGCGTCGGTGGACGGCAAGAGCGAGAGGAAGTATTGGGCCAGGGTATTCAGGTTCCACGTCGGCAGATGGCGGCGCAGCCGGTTCAGGATGTACAGATTCGCGCTGTAGCAGTAGCCGAGCCGGAGACCGGGGACGCCGCAATGCTTGCTCATGCTGCGCACGATCAGCAGGTTCGAAAACTGGTCCGCGAGCGTGAGCAGGCTCGGGATGGGGTCGCCCGCGAAGTCGATGAACGATTCGTCGACGATGACGAGCTCCAGGTCCCGCGCGTCTTTCATGAACGCGACCATCTCGTCCCGCGGGATGAGCTGGCCCGTCGGGTTGCCCGGGTTGATGAGCAGCAGCGCGCGCAGGTTCTGCTTTCTCACCCAATCGAGATACTCGCCGGGCCGGAGCTGATAGCGCTCGCCAGGATCGAGCGGATACAACTCGGCGTCGCGCAGGTCCTTCATTTTCTCGATGTATTCCCCGAAGGTCGGCACCGGGACCGCGATCCGGTCGATCAACGTCATGTTGATCAGGGCGATGATTTCGGTCGCCCCGTTCCCGACCACGAGATGCTCGGGTTTGACGTGCAGCACCGCCGCCAGATGCTCCTGGCTCAAGGAGGGATTACTCGAAGGATAGGATTTGATCAGGTTCGGCAGGTTGCGCTGCAAATCCAGCATCATCGCCGGCGTGGGATAGTACGGATTCGCGATGAAGCAGAAATCGATGATGTCTTTGGCGTGCTCGTAGCCGACCAGATCCGCGAGCGCGGGCGAATGGGAGGTCTCGTAGAAGAGATGGCGGCGGAGATCGGATTCGTGGGCGACGCCGGTCATGCAGGGGATTCTAATGGACAAACGCGGAAGCCGGAACGCGTGTTCCGCGTTCCAAGTTCCGCACCCTTGCTTCCGTTTTGGTGAGGAGAATCGTAGTCTGGCAGGACGGATGTGACGCGCAGGCGCAAACGGCAGGTGCTTAGAACCCGATGTGCAACCCGATACTCGCATTCCCCGCAATGGTGTACGCTTCGAGGCCAAGCACCGATCCGAACCAGAGCGTCCGCCAGCGCTGCGGCAGCAGCGCGCCAATGCCAATCGTTCCGCCGATCGCGAGCGCGTTGTAGCAGGCGAGCCGGCCGCTCGAGGGGTGGCTGCCCAGAATGGGGTTCTTCTCGGCCCAGCCCTGTCGCATGGCCTGACGAGTTTGTGACCAGTCGATGAGGATGGAGAGGGTTGAAGCCGACGCCAGGGCGATGTGGGTCGTCGTCCAATGATGGTCGGATTGGGCCGCCGCCCCGCCGGGCGTCAGCGGCAGCAGGAGCATCAGGGCGAGAAGCGCGGGCGCGGGCTTCACGCCCCCAACACTGGGCAAACCACGTGCCTCGGAGCCGATGCGGTCACCGCGTGGCGGCGGTCGTTTACTGGTGCAACAACGCTACACCACCGCGCGCCCTCTCGCCAACGCCCGGCCGACCTCGTCGTTTGTCGCTGTAACGCCGCGACAACGCGCATCCGAAGATGCGCCGTAGGAACCGAGAATGGTGGAAGCCTGCTCGCTACACTCGATTGGGTCGATGAAGTGATCGTGGCGATGGAGGGTCGGCGCGCCGCGCCCCGGGAAACCCGGAACACGCGCTAAGAACGCGGAACGCGGAGCATGACCGGCTGCCGCGTTCCGCGTTCGTTCGTCACTCCCAGTCCCGCCGCGGCCCTTTCTTGGGGCGGAACTCTTCGTCCTCCTCATCGTCGAACTCATCGTCGAGGTCGTCGTACTCGTCGAGGTCGTCTGACTCTTCGTCTTCGAGCTCGTCTTCGTCGAGCTCGTCCTCGAAGTCTTCGCCCAGGTCCTTATCCTCTTCGAAGTCTTCGAAATCTTCATCGTCGAGACTGTCGCTGCGGCGCTTGAGCGAGCAGTCCGACGTGTCACGGGACAACATTGTCACCCCCAGCTAAGGTTGCGGTTGAACGACCCTCACGGTTCGACTATTCCACTTCTTCTCTCCCCCGTGCGCTCCGGGAGAGCTTGCGACGCTCCGTCGCTCCGAGTGCGCGCTTGCGCAGCCGCACCGAGGAGGGCGTCACTTCGATCAGCTCGTCGTCCTCAATGTATTCGAGCGCGAGCTCGAGCGTGATCTGGCGCGGCGGCTCGAGGATGATCATTTCGTCGGACGCGGTGGTCCGCATGTTGGTCAACTTTTTTTCCTTCGCCGCATTGACGTCGATATCGTCGGGCCGCGCGCTCTCCCCGACGATCATCCCCTCGTACACCGGATCGCCAGGCCGCACAAACAACGTACCCCGCTCCTGCAAATTGAACAGGGCATAGGCTACCGCGACTCCCTCCCGATCCGCTACGAGCACCCCCCGGGACCGGCCGGAGATGGGACCGGCCCACGGACCGTACTCGAAGAACCGATGATGCATCGTTCCGTTCCCGCGGGTGTCCGTCAGGAACTCGGAACGGTAGCCCAGGAGTCCGCGGGCCGGAATCTTGAACCGGAGCCGCACCGTCCCCTGCCCGGGATTTTTCATATCGAGCAGCGTGGCGCGCCGGGGCCCGAGCTTCTCCATGACGACGCCCAAGTACGCTTCGGGCGTGTCGATCATCAACTCCTCGTACGGCTCGAGCTGCTCGCCGTTCGGACCTTCGCGCGGGATGATGCGCGGGCGGCTGATCTGGAATTCGTAGCCTTCCCGCCGCATGGTCTCCATGAGGATGCCCAGATGCAGCTCCCCGCGGCCCGAGACCGTGAACGCATAGGGCGTGTCCGTGTCCTCGACGCGGAGGGCCACGTTGCGCTCGAGCTCCCGGTAGAGCCGTTCCCGCAGCTGCCGGCCGGTGACGAACTTGCCTTCGCGGCCCGCGAACGGGGAGTTGTTGACCATGAAGTCGACCGAGATCGTGGGCTCCTCGACCGCGATCCCCGCGAGCCGCTCCGGCGTCTCGAGCGCCGTGAGCGTCTTGCCGATCTCCACGCCTTCGAGCCCCGCCACGGCGATGATTTCGCCGGCGGCCGCCGCATCGACGTCCACGCGCTCCACGCCCTCGAACGCGAACAGCTTCGCGACTCGGGCGCGTTCGTAGAGTCCCTCAAATACCATCCCTGGCTCCCCGAGCGGCAACACCGCCACCGTTTCGCCGACTTGCACCCTGCCGCGCTCGATTCGGCCGATCCCAATCCGTCCCAGGTACGGCGAATAGTCGAGCGTCGAGATCAGCATCTGGAACGCATCATTCGCATCGCCCTTGGGCGGGGGAATGGTCCCGAGAATCGTCTCGAACAGCGGCTTCAAGTCCGTGCCGGGAACCGCCAGATCGAGCGTCGCCGTACCCTGGCGGCTCGACGTATACAGGAACGGACAGCTGAACTGCTCGGGCGAGGCTTCGAGATCGATCAACAGCTCGAGCACTTCGTCATGGACCCGCAGCGGCTCGGCATCGGAGCGATCGATCTTGTTCACGAGCACGATCGGCCTGAGCCCGAGCGCCAGCGCCTTCCCGGCCACGAACCGCGTTTGGGGCATCGGTCCCTCGGCGGCGTCCACGAGCAGGAGGAAGCCGTCGACCATCCGGAGGATGCGCTCCACCTCGCCGCCGAAGTCCGCATGTCCGGGAGTGTCCACGATATTGATTTTCGTGTCGCCCCACCGAACCGCCGCGTTCTTCGACAGGATCGTAATCCCGCGTTCCCGTTCGAGCGGGTTCGAGTCGAGCACGCGCTCGCCCACCTGCTGATTGGCGCGAAACACGCCGGCCTGTCGGAGCATTTGGTCGACCAGCGTGGTCTTACCGTGATCGACGTGGGCGATGATGGCAATATTTCGGAGAGGCAAGAGTTGTCCTAGGCGGTAATGAGCGGTATTGAGCGGGAGTGGGCGGTGAGAAGCCGCGAGAAGGCTACCGCCCTCGACCGCTTGCTCTCGCTCATGACCGCCCTATTCACAGATCGGATCCTTCTCGATCTGCACCGTGACGTGGTGAATCCCAAGCTTCTCCATGCGATGCTGTACAGCTTCCAGAATGCGCTGATGGTCTTCGGGGTTCCGCACGACCATATGACCGCTCATCGCGACCACGCCGCTCGTCAATGTCCAGACATGCAAGTCATGGACCGAGGTGACCCCGGGCAGTGCGGCGATCCCCGAGTGGACGTTCGCGAGGGAGATATGGGCCGGGGTCGCTTCGAGCAGGATGTCCACGCTTTCTCGCGTGAGCCCCCAGGCGCCCTGAAGGATCAGCACACCGATCAAGAGCGACACGACCGGGTCGGCCAGCGTCTGACCGGTCGCGAGGATGATCGCGGCGGCCACCAGAGCGCTCAGTGAGCCGAGCGCGTCGCTCAGGATGTGCAGGTACACACCGCGCTCATTCAGGGAGTGCTCATGGCCGCGATGCATCACCGCCGCGCCGGCCAGGTTGGCGGCGAGGCTGACGCTGGCGATGGTCAGCATCAGCCCCGAGTGCACCGCGGAGGGCGCCCGGATGCGCCGGTACGCCTCGAATCCGATGCCCAGCGCGATCAGGATCAGCACCGCTCCGTTGATAAAGGCGGCGAGAATCTCGAGCCGCAGCAGTCCGAACGAGCGTTCCGGGGTCGCCGGTCGATCGGCCACGTGCGACACCCAGAGCGCCAGCCCGATCGCCCCCACGTCGGCCAGCATGTGCCCGGCATCGGCCACGAGGGCCAGCGAATGCGACACGTAGCCCCCGATCGCCTCGCCCACGAGCACGGCGATGGAGAGCGCAAGGACGATCGTCATCCGGCGCCGGCTCTCGTGGCGCATGGGTGCACGGTGGGCGCACTGGACCTCGACCGGTACCGCGGTCACGCTTCCCGCTTCCCCCTGGCCGCGTCCCGAATCCGTATCGCCGCCGCGTGCCCATACAAGCCTTCGGCTTCCGCGAGTGCGATGATGCGCGCGGCGTCCTGGGCGAGACGTTCTGGTGAATAGGAGATGATGCTGGTGCGCTTCACGAAATCGTAGACTCCCAAGGGCGAAACATACCGGGCCGTGCCGCTCGTGGGCAACACGTGCGACGGCCCGGCAAGGTAATCGCCCACCGGCTCCGGCGTCGTCGCACCCGCGAAGACCGCGCCCGCGTGGCGCACCTTGTTCGCCAGCGGCCACGGATCCTGCACCATGAGCTCCAGGTGCTCGGGGGCGCGCAGGTTCGCGACCTGGACCGCCGCCTCGAGATCGGGAACGAGCACGACGACTCCATGCGCGGTAAGCGAGCGAACAATGATTTCCCGTCGCGGCGCGCGGTGCGTCTGACCCTGCAATTCGCGCTCGAGCGCGGCCGCAAGCTCAGGGTTCGTCGTCACACACCACGCCACTGCGTCTTCGTCATGCTCCGCCTGCGCGATCATGTCCGCCGCCACGTAGCGCGGGTCGGCGGTTTCGTCGGCGATGATCAACACCTCGGTTGGCCCTGCGAGCATGTCGATACCGACCGCTCCCGCAACCTGGCGCTTCGCCTCGGTCACAAATCGATTCCCGGGGCCCACGATCTTGTCGACGGCGGGAATGGTGTCGGTCCCATAGGCGAGCGCGCCGATTGCCTGCGCGCCACCGACCCGAAACACTCGAGTGACACCGGCCAGCGCGGCCGCAGCGAGCACGGCCGGTGTCATCCCTCCCGGCGGCGTGGCCATCACGATGTCCGGCACGCCGGCCACCGAGGCCGGGACCACGTTCATGATCACCGTCGAGGGGTAGGACGCCTTGCCCCCAGGCACGTACACACCGACGCGATCGAGCGGCAGCACCCGCATTCCAAGCGTATTCCCGTGCTCGTCACGGTCGAGAAACCCGCCGCTCACCTGGCGCTGGTGGTAGGCTTTCACGCGCTCGACGGCGGCCTCGAGGGCGTCCCGCAGCCCGGGCGGCATCTCGCGAAGCGCGGCACTCCAACGCTCGCGCGGCAGCTCCCAATCAGCGGGTGCGAGGTCGCTCCCGTCCAGCCGGCGCGCGTGCTCCCGCACGGCGGCGTCACCCCGCGTGCGGACCGACTCGAGAATCGCCCGGACCGAGGCTGCCGTTTCGGCATCCGCGACGGCGCGATCGGCAGAACGAGAACGGACGTGGTCGAAGGGCGGCGCTTGAAGTCGAGTGAGCACCGGCTAGGTTTTCGCGAGCCGCATGACCGAGCCCGATGTTGGGTCGCTGATGGTCCGTCTCCTCGCCGTGATCCTCTTGGTTGCGGCGAATGCGTTCTTTGTCGCGGCGGAGTTCGCACTCGTCGCGACCCGCCGGACACGGATCGAAACGTTGGCCCGGCAGGGGGACCGGAAGGCTAAGACGGTCCAGAAGGCGCTGCAAGACCTGTATCGCCAACTCTCGGCCGCGCAGCTTGGAATTACCGTCGCCTCGATTCTTCTGGGGTTCGTGGCCCAGGACACGGTGACCCAGCTCTTCCATGATTGGTTCGCCGCGTTACCGCGCTTCCTGGGCTTCCTCGCTCGCGGCGGTATCGCGTCGGTCGCGGCGGTAGCGGTCGTTTCCTTTCTCCACGTCGTGTTCGGCGAGCAAGCGCCCAAGCAGTGGGCGATCACATACCCGGAGCGAACGAGCCGCTGGATCGCGGGACCGCTGATCCTGTTCTCCTGGATCACCCGCCCCTTCACGGACGTGTTGAACTGGAGCTCGCGCCGGGTCGTGCGGTTTCTCGGACTCACGACCGCTCCTTCAGAGCTCGAGCGCATCCATTCGCCAGAGGAGATTCGGATGCTGGTCGAGCAGAGCGAGCAACGCGGGGGACTCGCCGCAGAGGATGCGCGCCTGCTCGAGGGCGTATTCGAATTCAGCGAAAAGACCGCGCGTGACGTGATGACGCCGCGAACCGAAATGGTGGCGCTGCCGTTCGATCTCACGCTCGACCAGGCCGCCGATCGCGTGGCCGCCACTGGCCGCTCGCGCTACCCCGTGTTCCGCGAGTCCCTGGACGACATCGTCGGGACCGTGCACGCGAAAGACATCCTCGCGGGGGTCCGCAGGGGCAACGGCGGCCGGACGCTCGAAACCATCCTGCGGCCGCCGTTCTTCGTTCCCGGAACGCGCGAAGTCGAAGATGTGCTCGCCGACATGCGGCGCCAGAAGATGCACCTGGGGCTCGTGCTGGACGAATACGGCGGGACGGCCGGGCTCGTGACCATGGAAGACTTGCTCGAGGAGATCGTGGGGCAGATCTATGACGAATACGATCGGCCACCCGCGGAAGGCCGCCCGGCGCTCCAGGCCGAGTCTACGCCCGTGCTTCCCGGCTCGATGCCGATCGACGAAGTGAACGAGACATACGGTCTCGGGCTCGACGACGCGGACTACACGACCTTGGGCGGTCTCTTGTTCGGAGCACTCGGCCGGCTGCCGCGTGTCGGCGATCGGGTAACGGTGAGCGGCGCGGTATTCGAGATCGTGTCGATGCAGAACCGGCGGGTGGGGCAGGCCCGGCTCGTGGAACGGGGAGGGGCGGTGCACGCGTGAAGCTCCGCACCAGCATCGCCGCGATTCCTCCCGGCGCGCTCGACCTGACCGGTGACGCCGTGCGCCGGCGGCGGCGCCTCCAGTCGGACATGCTCGCGCGGCTCGAACGTGCCGGCTACGAGGAAATCATTCCCCCGACGTTCGAATACGCCGAGGTGTTCATGCGCGCCGGCGGCCCGGAAATCGCCGACCGGCTGATCCGCTTTCTCGACCTCGACGGGCAGCTGCTCGCGCTGCGCTACGACTTCACGGCGACCGTAGCGCGGCTCGCCGCCACGAAGTTGTCCGACCGCCAGACTCCATTGCGATTGTGCTATGCGGGCCACGTGTTCCGGCAGGAGCCCGGCCGTGAGGGGCGGCGGCCGAGGGAAATCCTGCAGGTGGGCGGCGAGATCCTCGGCGAAACGAGCGTCACCGCCGACATCGAGATCGTGCGCCTGGCGCTCGACCTCGCTCGCACGGCCGGCGCCGGCTCGAACGGACGCGAATTGCAGTTGAATCTTGGCCATGCCGGCGCCCTCGCCCCCGCGCTCGCCGCCTTGCCCCCCGAGGAGCGTAGCGCCGTGCGGCGACTGATCGACCGCAAGGACGCCGCGGGTCTCGCCGCCGCCGCGAACGGTGGCGCGTCGGGGCGAGGCGTGCTCGAGACGCTGCCATTCATCATCGGGCGGCGCGAAGCGCTGGATCGCGCCCAGCGGGTGGCGCCCAGGGCGGCGGAGGCCATCGAGCGGTTGCGGGAGATCGACGCGGCGCTCACTCCCGAAGAACGGCGCCACGTCGTCTACGACTTTGGCGAGGTGCGAGGGCTCGATTATTACACGGGGATTCACTTCGAGATCTTCGTCACCGGAGCGGGAACGGCCGTGGGCGCCGGTGGCCGCTACGACGATCTGGTCGCGCGTTTCGGCCGGCCGCTCCCGGCGGTTGGCCTCGCGCTCGATCTCGACGTGCTCGCGGAAGCACGGTCATGAGCCGTCCTCTCACCGTCGCCCTCTCGAAGGGACGCCTGCTCGACCCCGCGACAGCGCTGTTCCGGCGCGCCGGATACGAGACGGAAGAGTCCCAGGCGACGCGCCGGCTCCTCATCCCGTCGCGGGATGGCTCGCTCGAGTTCCTCTATGTGAAACCCGCCGACGTCCCGGTCTATGTCGAATCGGGCGCGGCCGACGTGGGGATTGCGGGGACCGACGTGTTGCGCGAGGCCGCCGCCGACGTGCTCGAGCCGCTCGCGCTCGGATTCGGTGCATGTCGCATGGTCGTGGCCAGTCCAGCCGACCTTCCGTACCCCTCGCTGCCGGGCGGGGGCACACCGCGCGTGGCGACCAAGTATCCCCACCTCACGCGCAGGTTTTTCGCCGAGACGGGGCTGGGCGTAGACATCATCACCGTGTCGGGCTCGGTCGAGGTCGCCCCGCTCGTCGGACTCGCCCACTGGATCGTCGACTTGGTCGATACCGGCAGAACGCTGCGTGAGAACAAGCTCGTGGAGCGTGCGACGATTCTCGAGGTGGGGGCGGTCCTGGTCGTCAATCGGGCCAGTCACAAGCTGCGGCTGGATGAGCACCAGAAGCTGCTGAAGGCGTTGTCCGACGCTACGTCGGTGCACCCCGGGCCATCGGCCCGGGGTCAGCCACCCCTAGGAGCGTCGACTACGCGCGGCTGACCCCGGGGATACCCGACTCGCCAGCTCCACCGCGAGCTCCAGCGCCACCCGCATCGACCCCGGATCGGCAATCCCCTTCCCCGCGATATCGAACGCCGTCCCATGATCCGGTGCGGTGCGCGGGAACGGCAGCCCGAGCGTGACGTTCACGCCCTTCCCGAATCCGGCCACCTTGATCGCCGTCATGCCCACGTCGTGATACGGCGTGAGAACGGCGTCGAACTCACCCCGCAGCGCGCGAACGAACACGGTGTCCGCCGGCAGCGGACCCGCGGCGCCGAGCGCCTCGGCCGCGGGCCGCAGCACGCGCTCGTCTTCATCACCGAACAACCCCGATTCGCCCGCATGCGGGTTGAGCGCGCACAGCGCGATGCGCGGCTCGGCGATCCCCCACCAGGCCTCGAGTGCCCGCCGCGCGATCTTCCCGGTGCGGACGATCTTGTCGGTCGTGAGCTGGTGCGGCACGTCGCGCAAGGCGATGTGCGTCGTGACGAGGACGACGCGCAGCGTTCCCGTGGCAAGCATCATGGCGACGGGAACGTCGCCCGCCAGATGGGAGAGAAATTCAGTGAGCCCGGGATAGCGGAACCCGGCCTGATGCAGCGCGTGCTTATGGACCGGACCGGTGACGATCGCATCCACCTCTCCGCCGAGCGCCAGCTGCACGGCTTGCTCCACGGAGCGCCCGGCGATGAACCCGGCTTCCTCGGGAAGCGGCAAGAGGGAAGCGGGAAGCGGGCCCGCACCGCCGCCTCGCGTATCGCGCTTCCCGCCTCCCGAAAGCTCGACGCCGATTTTGCGATCCGCCGGCACGTCGCCGATCTGATTCGCAGGACCGATCACCGTGACGTGAGCCCCGAGCGGGACGGCAAGAGCGCGCTGGACTATCTCCGGTCCTATGCCTCGCGGATCGCCGAGCGTGACCGCGAGCCGGGGAAGTCGCGTCAGAACCGGACGTCGACGTAGGTCGTGCGACGCAGAACCTCGAGGTAGTGTTCGACCGCGAGCTGCTGGCCCAGCTGATCACGCAGCCGATCCTTCACGTCGTCGAACGTCAGCTCACCTTCGGGCTGCCACTTGGTCACTTCGAGCACCACGTACTTCGGCCGTCCGGTCGCGCCACCGATTTCGAACACGGGCTTGAGCCCTCGCGTGCTGTCGGTGGCCAGGCTCCGCGGGTATTCCGGCGGCAGCTGCGGAGCAGGCAGCGCGTCGACGATGCGGGCTTCGCTCGGGTCCGCGTAGCCGCGCGCGAGAGTGTCGAACGATGCGCCGCGCTCCAACCCGTCATACACCAGGTTCGCGAGCCGGAACGCGAGATCGGTCTGGTCGTCCGTGATGCGGGGCTGGATCAGGATATGGCGGGCCTCGACCTCGGCCGGCTCCGCTCGCTCGACCTGGATGACGTGATAGCCGTAGTTCGTCTGCACGACATTCGAGACCTCGCCGGGGCGCAGCTTGAACGCCGCGTCCTCGAACGCCTTGACCATCACGCCGCGACGGAACCAGCCGAGCTCGCCGCCCTGCACGCGGGTCGAGCTGTCGGCCGAGAACTTCTTCGCCAGCTCCGCGAAGTTGGCTCCGTGCCGGATCTCGGCAAGCAGCGATTCGGCGAGCTGGCGGGCGCGCAGGTCTTCCTGGGAATCCGGCACAGCCGGGATGATGATCTGCCGGAACGTGACGAGAGCGGGATGCCGGGGTCGCTGCTGGCTGTTCTGCTCCCAGTACTGGCGCATCTGCGCCTCGGTCGGCGGGATCGGCCGCAGCTTGTTCGCTTGCCGCAGATTCTGAATCAGCCGCTGCTGCAGGATGGTGCGGCGTTGATTGTCGGCCAGCCAGCGGCGCCACTCCTCTTCGGACGTGAATCCCGCGGCCCGGAGCTGCGTCTCGAACTCGAGCTGGGACGTGAACTGCTTGTGGACGTTGGCGACACTCTTCTCGACTTCGTCCTGCACTTCCTGCTCGGTGACCTTGATACTGGTATCGTGCTGCGCCTCCTGAACGAGCATCTCCTCGTCCACCATCTGCTTCAGGAGCTGGCGTTCCAGTGCGGCGCGCCCCGCCGAGTCATCGGGAATCTTCGTCCCCTGACCCTGCGTGAGCACGAGCTGTTCTTCGATTTGCGACGCGAGGATCGGCGTCGTGCCTACGACGGCGACGATGCGGTCGACGGGCTGGGGCGCCGCCTGCGCCCACACGACGCGGCAGAAACCGCTGAGCGCCAGCAGCCCGCTGACCGTGATGCGGACCATCGAACGAGCAATCTTATCTGACATAGCGATGTGGTGTCGTGTCCAAAGGCACTGGAGCGGGACCCGGCGCCGGCCGGATCGCGCCCCGTAGTGAATCCCGAACCGTGCCGGCCCGCTCCACGGCTGCTGCAATCCCTGCCGGATAAATGGACCAGGGCTCCCGTTCACGGAGAATGGCGCCGAGGAACGGGGAGAGCGGCACGAATCGCGCCTCTCCCTTGAGGGCGCGCTCGAGATAATTGTTGACGTGCGTGGCCGCGAGCCGCACACGCGCCTCGGGAGTACTCGCGGAATCCCTAAAGAGTTCCGGCGAGAGGCCCATGGCCCGCTGGAGCCGTGCGACCCCGGAATCATAATCGGCCTTGATTTCCGCCCAGTCATCGGGCTCGAGCGCCACGTGGGCCGAGTCGACCTTCTGGATCAGCAGCTCGCGTTCGACCACCATCGTGACGAACTCCTTGAGCTGCGTATCCGTGCCCGCCGGCAGTGCCCGAGCCTCCTCGGGATCGATCGCGTACAGCCAGCGGACGAGGTCCTGCACCCGGAACGAGCCGCCCCGATACGTGGCGAGCACGTGGCGATCCTTCCGCGCGTGCTCGAGATCGTCGAAGATCTGGCGGACCCGCGCGGGCGCGCCTTCATCGACGACGATCGCGTACTGGGACGAGATCCCGTTCACGTACTGGGAATCGAGATGCGCGAGCACGAGCCGGCTTACATCCGCGCTGAATGAATCGCGCACCTCCGGCAGCGGCGGCCGGCGGATCAGATGAAATCCGAACGGGGAGCGCACGATCCCGCTGATCCCACCCGGAGGAAGCTCCCATCCCGCGGTCTCGAACGGCGCGACGTATTGCCCCCGCGCGACCGCGGACAGATACCCGCCGCGCGCCTTCGATCCTGGATCCTCGGAATACCGCTTGGCCAGTGCGGCGAAGTTCGTCCCGTGCTGGCTCGAGACCTGGCGCAGGATCTGCTCGGTCTGAACCCGCTTCCGCTCCACATCGCCGGGAGCGGCGCTCGCCGGAACCTGGATCAGGATGTGCTGCAACAGGCGCACGTTCCCCGCCTGGTAGGCCGAGTCCACCTGCGCGGGCGTCAAATGCGCCGCGGTGGCGAACAGCTCGTCATGAAAGCGATTCCAGCGCAGCTGCGTGGCGGTCGGCCAGCTCGCTCGGATCACGAGCGCCGAGTCGTGCAGGTCCTGCCCCTTCGCGAGCTGGGCGGCGAAGAGCATGTAGTCGACGTACAGCGAGGCGATGGCGGTGAAGTTCTTGGCGCTCGGCTGCGCCCGCTTCACGTGGGCCACCCAGCCGGCCAGCCGCTCGACGGTCAGGTCCTGGCCCGCCGCCGATGCCGCGACCCCCGCGTGCGCCGAAAAAGCCTCCCGAATCCCTCGGCATCCGACCGTTCCGGCCGTTACCAGCGCGGCCATGGCGAGTAAGGAATGTGCGCGACGAACGATCATTTAGTCCTGTTGGAGAGCGGTGAGCGCGCGGACCAGTCCCGGCCCGATGGCCTCACCGCCGGAGCGACGAAGCCGCAACGCCAGCGGGTGGGTGCGTCGCACCTCGGCATCGAATTGAACCGAGTCGAGAGCAGCCGTGAGCGCGGCGAGCCGTGGTTGTGCGGTCCCGCGGAACGCGAGTCGCGCCTCCTCCCCCTTGATCAGGACCGTCGCAAGGCCCAGCCGGGCGCCGAGCGCACGCAGTTCGTACATCAGGAGCAAGCGCTCGGCTTCGGGGGGTAACGGCCCGAATCGGTCGCGCAACTCATCGCGTAGGCCGGAAAGTTCGCATGGCTGCTCCGCACGCGCCAGCCGCCGATACAGATCGAGCTTCGCGGCATCATCTCCGATGTACGCGTCGGGCAGATAGGTTGCCTGATCGAATACCACCTCGGGGGGCTCAGCCGCGACACCGCGCCCCGCCGCCGTGGTCCCGCCCTTGAGCGCGCGCACCGTTTCATCGAGCCACCGCAGGTACGTATCGATGCCCACGGCGTGGGCGTGACCCGACTGCGCGGAGCCAAGCAGATTGCCGGCTCCCCGCAGCTCGAGATCACGCACCGCGATGCGATAGCCCGATCCCAGCTCCGTATGGTGCTCGAGCACCATCAATCGTTCCTCCGCCTGGGCGTCCATGAGATCGGGGACGAGCAGATAGCAGTACGCGCGGCGATGGCTCCGCCCGACCCGGCCCCGCAGCTGGTAGAGCTGGGCCAGCCCGAGGTGGTCGGCGCGGTTCACGATCATCGTGTTGGCGTTCGGAACGTCGAGCCCCGATTCCACGATCATCGTCGAAACGAGGATATCGATTTCCCCGCGCACGAATCGCGACATCACTTCGTCCAGCTCCCGCTCGTTCTGCTGCCCGTGGGCCACGGCGGTTCGGGCCCGCGGAGGCGCGAGCCTCCGGACTCGCTCGGCGATCGATTCGATGGTCTCCACCAGGTTATGAACGAAGAAGACCTGTCCTCCGCGATCCAGCTCGCGGGCGAGAGCTTCCTCGATCAACGCGTCGTCCCAGGGCTCCACGAACGTCAGCACGGGAGAGCGGTCTTTCGGCGCCGTTTCCAGCAGCGTCAGATCACGGAGACCTGCGAGCGAGAGGTGCAGCGTTCGGGGAATCGGCGTGGCGGTCAGCGTCAGAACGTCCACCGCGAGCCGCAGTGCCTTCAGGCGCTCTTTGTGCTTCACGCCGAACCGGTGCTCCTCGTCGACGATCAGCAGGCCGAGATCGTGCGGCCTGACGTCCTTGGAAAGCAGGCGGTGCGTGCCAATGACGATGTCGACCTCGCCCTTCTCGAGACGCGCGATCACCCGCTTCGCTTCAGCGGCCTGCCGGAACCGCGACAGCACCTCGATGCGTACCGGGTAATCGGCCAGGCGCTCGCGGAAGGTGCGGCCGTGCTGCTCGGCCAGAATGGTCGTGGGCACGAGGACCGCGACCTGTTTTCCCGCCTGGACCGTCTTGAACGCGGCCCGCACGGCGATTTCGGTTTTCCCGTATCCCACGTCGCCCACGAGCAAGCGGTCCATCGGCCGGGGACGCTCCATGTCCCGCTTCACCTCATCGGTCGCGCGGCGCTGGTCCGGTGTGTCCTCGTACAGGAAGGCGGACTCGAGCGCCCGCTGCCACGGGGTGTCGGGGGGAAAGGCGAACCCCGCCGCCAGCTGCCGCCGCGCGTACAGATCGAGCAGCTCGTTGGCCATTTCGCGAATCGCGGCCCGCGTCTTGTCGCGCTGCCGCTGCCACGCGGTGCCGCCGAGATGATGCAGTCGCGGCGGAGGAGCATCTCCATCTCCCGCGGAGCGGTACGGCTCGACTTGATCGAGACGGTACAGCGGGACGTTGAGACGATCGCCCCCCTCGTACTCCAGCACGGCCACTTCCAGCTGCCCTTCACCCACCGTGATGGTCTGGAGCCCGCGATAGATCCCGATCCCATGCTCGAGGTGCACCACGTACTGCCCTACCGAGAGCGGCCGCGCGGCCGCGGTGGGAAGAGCGGCCCGGTAGCGGCGCGGCCGCCTGAGCCTTCTGGCTCGGCGGAAGATCTCGTGATCGGTGAGCACCCGCAGCGTGGGCAGGACGAACCCGCCGTCCAGTGCGCCAACCACGAGCTGGGCCCGTTCCGAATCGAGCAGCTCTTCGAGACGCTCGAGCTGTCCTTCGTTGTCGCACAGGATGACGGTGGGAATCTCGCCCTGGACGAGCCGCCGCAGGCGCCGCAGATCGCGGTCGATCGCATCGGGGGGAACGATCGGGAACCGCGCCACGGGGGCTTCACCTTCGAGCCCGAGCCGCGCGAACGCATCGAGCCGCTCGCGCCACCGGTCCGGCGCGAGCCACAGGTGCTCGCGCGGTAGCGTGTCTTCGCCCATGCGGCGGGCGACCTCGAGGTGATGCGCCGCTTCATCCCACGCGCGCTGCACTTCGCGTTCCAGCGCCGACTCCTGGTCGAGCACGAGTAATGCGTCGCCCGGCAGCAGCTCGAACAGCGACGATCGCTTCGTCTCCGACTCCGCGCCCGACGTTCCCGCACGGATTGGGAGAACTGTCACCCGCTCGAGCGATTCTCCGGAGCGCTGGGTGTCGAGGTCGAAGCTCCGCACCGAAATGATCTCATCCCCCCACCATTCGACGCGCGCGGGATTCGCCATGCCGAATCCGTAGACGTCGATGATCGCGCCACGCACGCTGAACTGCGCGACCTCCGTGACCGTCGGCACGCGTTCATAGCCCATCGTCTCGAGCTGCCGCACGACGTTGGTCAATGTGACGCTTCCCGCTTCCCCCTTCCCGCTTCCTGGCTGAAGCACCACCCGCCGGGCGGCGAGCGCCGCCGGAACCTCGGTCAGCTCTGCAGTCGCACGCACCGGCGCGACGAGCACCCGGAGCGAACCCTGGAGCAGGGCCTCGATGGTTTCCACGCGCTCTCCCGCGATTTCCACGTGCGGCTCCTCGGATCCGAGACCTTCTCGCTGGGGATACAGCGCCGCCAGTGATCCGATGAGCATTTGCAGATCCGCCATCCAGCGTTCGGCGTCGTTCGCGGTCGGCGCCACGACGAGAAAGACGCGATGCGGGAAACGCCGGACCAGGGTCGCCACCAGCACGGCGCCACTCGAGCCCGGCAGGCCTGCCACCGACACGTGCCCGCGGACCCCAGGGAGCGCGTCCACGAGCGCCCGGGTGTCGGAGAGCTGCTCAAACCGGTCGAGGAGCAGGTCGAGGGCCATCAGCGGAGCACCGTCGCGACGCCGAACTCCACAATGGCCAGGGCGAGAGCGAGGCCCAGGAGCCAGCCACTGGCGTCCGCCCGGCGCGAGCCGGTAAACCGGTCCGCGAGAAAGCGACGCTCGTCCAGCGGAAGCGCGCCCAGAGTCTCTTCAACCTGACCCGGTGTGGCGGGCTCGAGGTCCGACTCCCGTGGATCGGGACCGTACACGGTGGCGCCCAATGTGTCGGACCCGCGCGTGCGAAACTCGATGTGAACGGGGCCTTCCGCGGACGAGATCGCGGCCTCACCCCGCCCCACATGATTGATCAGCTGGTCCAGGAACGGCACGAACGCCGGTGCGGTCGGCAGCGCAGTCCATCCCGTATCGAGCCGGCTCGCGAGAATGACGGTGCTCGAGTCCCGCACGAGCCATGGCTCGCCGTTGACAGTCGCGAGGACCATACTGTCCGGCGCCGCCGCGCCACTCGGGCCTGCGGCGCGCTCCAGTCGATACCGCAGCCGCACCGGGACTGAATCGAGCAGCGACAGCTCCGAACGTCCTTGGATGAGCCCTGGTGTGGCGGGTCCGGCGAAGCGCCACGCGCTTCCGCGCAATGCGAGCGCGCGATTCGTTTCTCCCAGCATCGCGCGATCGCCGGGCGGAATCAGAATCGTGCCCCCGCCCACGGCGCTCGGGCCGGCTCCCATCCGGTCGCCGATCGAGATCTCCGGACTGCGCCCGGCGTCGTTCACCCGCTTTCCCTCGCGCAACACGCCGAGTGCGGCTGTCACAAAGGGGCCTGGATCCCCGGTCACACGCACGCGCGCAGCCGGGGCATCGTGCCACGCGAACAACCGCCGATCGTCGCCGCGTAGCTCGTCCGGGTCGAGTGCCGCCTCGCCTACCCACCACCCATCGCCGAGCTGCGGAAGCGGGGCGGTCACAGCCGTTCCCGGCGCGCCGAGCCCGCGCGCGATGACCTGAGGGCCGACCCGAACGGTCACCGCCCCGGGGGGCGTTCCCGCCGTTCCGACCATGGGAACCGTCGCGACGCCATCCGCCACCTTGACGACGCCGATGCCGCGGTTGGCCGGGGGTCGGGCTAGGGGCGCCAGGATGAGCACCCGCACGCGCGGCGTTCGCGTCACGCGCGTCGACCCGAACGCGGTCCGCTGGAGATCGCTCACGACGTGCACTTCGTGGGCCGGCAATGGGTCGGCATCGACCACGCGGATCGCGCGCGCCACCACGGCGCCCAGCTCCAATCGCTCGGACTGAACCCGGGTACTGTCGAGGATCCCGAGCAGACTCTGCCGCGTTCCCTTGCGAACGACGCCATCCGCCATGACGAGCCAGAGATGATCGTTGGTGCCTGCCGCGGCGATCGACCCGCGCGCCGTCGCGCGCAGTCGCTCGAACAGCGGCCGCCCGTCCATGATCACCCCCGAGGACGGCGAGTTGTCCAGCACCACCGCGAGCGCCGTCGGCTCGTGCCCTCCGCCGACGCTTTTCACCCGCAGCGGGACGAGCGGCCGTGCGGCCGCGAGGACAACCAGCACGAGCAGGGCCGTGCGCAACACGAGGAGCAGCAGATGCCGCAAACGAACACGCCGGGCACTCTGGCGCTCCGCCTCGCTCAGGTATCGCAGCGCCGGAAACTCCGCCTCCGGCGGGTGCTGCCGCTCGAGCAGATGCAGCAGCGCGGGAATGGCCGCGAGCGCGAGGCCCGCGAGCAGCAGTGGATGAAGGAACGTCACGCGAGCAGGCGCAGCGCGAGCCCGAACGGGAGGTCAGTGCGCACCGTGTGATAGACGATTCCGTGACGCCGGCACGCCGTGCGCCAGGCCGCCACTTCACGCGCCACCGTCTGCGCATACGCACCGGCGAGCTCGCGTGGCCGGACGACCACGCTGGCATTCGACTCCGAGTCGCGAAACCGGACCTCGGGCGGCCCCGCAAGCTCCACTTCGGCGGGATCCATGATGTGCAGCACGATGATCTGATGGCCACGATGGCGGAGATAGCGCAGCGCCGTCAGCGCGAGATCGCGGTCGAACAGCAAATCGGAAACGAGCACGACCAGACCCCGCCGGGAAACGAGCGAAGTCACCTGCTGCAGGGCCACATCCGCCGCCGTGCCTCGTCCATCCGGCGTATCGAGCAGCCCCCGCACGATCCGGGTCCACTGGCCGGACTTGACCCGCGCGGGGATGACCTGCCGAACCACCTCGTCGAACGTGACCAGGCCAGTCGCATCCCGTTGCCGCAGGAGAATCAACGCGAGCGCCGCCACCAGCCGATCCGCGTAGGCCCGTTTGGTGATCCGCAGCGGACTCCCGCTCCACGCCATCGACCGGCTCGCGTCGAGCAGAATCATGGCGCGGAGATTTGTTTCCTCCTCGAATTGTTTGATGAACAATCGATCGGCGCGCGCGAGAATCTTCCAGTCGAGATACCGGAGCTCGTCGCCCGGTTGATAGGCGCGGTGCTCGGTGAATTCCACCGAAAACCCGCGGAACGGCGATCGATGCAGACCGGTGAGAAACCCTTCGACCACTTCCTGAGCGATGATTTCGATGCCCCCTAACCGAGCGACCTCGGAGGGGTCGAGGAGATCAAGACGAGAGGCCGGCATCGGTCATTTGTCCACGCTGGAGGACAGGAAAGGACCCGCATCGACAGCGGGTGAAACGTAAGGCATTGTAATGTAATTAGTTCCATAGCAAACGGGATGGCACATGACCTGCTTATCGCCTGGTCCTCGGAGGACCCATGTTCACATCCATCGTACTCTTCAGCCTGGGAATCGTGACGGCACAACCTGCCGGAACGTCGCCCCTTCCGGCCTACGACCGCCCACGAGTGCAGGTGTGGACCAATCGCGGGGACGATCCTTATACCGCTGGACAAGCGGTACGGGTCTCATTCCAAACCGAGCAGGACGCGTACGTGACGCTGTTCCGGGTCGATACGGACGGCCGCGTACGAGTGTTGTTTCCGCGACAGCCGTGGGAAGACAACTTCGCCCGCGGCGGCCGCGTGTACGACGTGCCGGGGTATGCCACGGACGGGGGAGGCGCCTTCGACGTCGATGACTATCCCGGGGTCGGGTACCTCTTTGGCATTGCGTCAGCTGATCCATTCGACTACGACGCCATCGAGACGGCCGAGCACTGGGATTATCGCTTGATCGCCGATGACGGCCGGGTCCGGGGCGACCCATACGTGGCACTGACCGATTTGGCGGAGCGGCTGGTGCCCGCTGGGTATACGGATTGGGATTACGACGTCGTGCCGTATTACGTGCAGCAGCACTATCAATATCCCCGGTTTCTCTGCTACGACTGTCACACGTACGCGAGCTACACCCAGTGGAACCCCTACTCGGCCTCGTGCGTGCGCTTTCGCATCGTGATGTACGATGATCCGTACTATTACCCGTATCGCTATTACGGAGGCAGGCGGGTCGTGTTTACCCGTCCCTATCGCCCCGAGCCACGCTTCATCTTCAAGGATCGCGTGGGCAGCCAGGCATTCTTCACGCGAGCGGGTGAGCGGCCGGTGAATCCCGATCTGCGACGCGAGGTCGATGTCCGAAGCCGCTACTCCGGCCATACCGTCGCGGTTCCAAACCCCGAAGTGCTGCGGCAACGGGGGCAGTACGAGTACGACAATCGCGACCGGCCGGCCACGGTCGAGCCGGATCGGCGCACGGCGCCTGAAACTGGTGATCGCGGTGACCGTCGCGATGGGCACGA
>DATIWU010000084.1:0-6733 GCA_035519195.1 Gemmatimonadales bacterium | reverse complement strand
GGTCCGCTCGAAGCTCGTCCAGGGGCGGTGGATGGATCTGTACGTCGTCCACGGGATGCTCTTCCCGCTCGTGCCTGGTCGAGTCGTCATCCCTCCGGCTTCTGTCGAGTACGGCCTGCCCGTCTCGTTTTCGATTTTCAGTCGTGAGGAGCGTTACTCGCTGCGAACCGACTCGCTGGCGATCGTCGTCATTCCCCCACCGCGCGACGGCAGGCCCAATGCGGAGGAGATCGTCGTGGGGAGCGGATTCACGCTGCTCCTCACCGCCGCTCCGCTCGAGACGCGCGTGGGCGAGCCCATGACCGTGACGGCCACCGTACGCGGTGTGGGCAACGCATCGCTCTGGCCCGCTCCGGATGTGCGCTGGCCGACGGGGTTCCGGGCATACACGGCGGAGACCAACGTCGCGCTTGAGCCACAGGACGGATTCGTCGCCGGAACCAAGACCTTCAGTTATCTCGTGGTCCCCGATTCGGCCGGCGCGTTCACTCTGCCCGAGATCCGCTACTCGTACTTCGATCTCGCGAGCCGCCGCTACGGCGTGGCTCGGACAGCTCCGCAGCCAATCACGGTACTCAGTGAGCCCGAGCCGCGGGCGGCGCGCGCGCTCCCCCCCTTGCTCGAGAATCGCGGCCTGGCGTGGTCGGATGAGCTCGCGGGCGTGCTCGGTCCGATAGGATGGGGAGCGCTGGTGATCGTGCCACCGCTCGCGGCGCTCGCGACCCTGGCACGCCGGCGGCGCTTCGGGGCGCCCCCGGCGCCGGTGGAGGGCGGCGTCCGCTACCGCTCGCGCCTGGGCACGCTCGAGCGCCAGTTCCAGGCGCTCCTGGCGAGCCACGTTCCGGATGTCGCCACGCGGGACGGCGACAGCCTGGCGCGCGCTCTCAGAGCCACCGGAATCGAGAGCGCGGTGGCCGACCATGTCATGCGGCTGCGGGACCGGCTGCGGGCCGCCCGTTACGGGCCGGGGGGCATGGGAGATCCGGCGGGCCTCGTGACCGAGCTCGAGCAGGTGCTGCGCGGACTCGGCGCCGATCAGCCCAGGCGCAGGCGGCGGTTCGTCGCCACGCTCGCCATCGCAGGCGTCGTCATGACGCGGGGTGCTCACGCGCAGGCGCCGACCGCCGAGGCGCTGTATTCCGCGGGTGCGCTGCGCGCCGCATCGGATTCGTTCGCCGCGCGCGCCGCGCTCGAGCCCGACAACCCGGCGCACTGGTACAACCTCGGCGCCGCGCTGTATCGGGCCGGCGAGGATGGGCGCGCGGTTGCCGCGTGGACCATGGCGGCGCGCCGCGCGCCGAGAAATCCCATCATCGAGCGCGCGCGCCGCAATATTCCCGCGCCCGATGTCGCCACCGAGGACCTCCTCGTCGTGAGCGTCGCCACGCCCGCCGAATGGGCCCTGGCGTTCGGCGTGGCATGGCTCGGCGTCTGGCTGTCCGTGCTGTTCCGGCGGCGCACCGTCCTGCTCCTGCTCGCCGTCATTGCCACCGCGATCGCGTGGGGTGGCATCGCGGAATGGCAACGGCGGACGAGACCGCTCGCGGTCGTGCTCGGTCCGGCGACGGCGGTCCGGGTGGCGCCGTACGGCAGCGCGTCGGCGTCCACCACGCTCGATCCCGGCGCCGCGATTCTCGTGCGACGCACCTATGGACGTTGGCTCGAGGTGTACCGGGACGATGGCATCAGCGGTTGGGTGCTCGGGGCGGAGGTCGTGCGGCTGTGAGCGGCAGGATCGCGGTGCTGGCAAGCCAGGTTGCGGATCAAATCGCCGCCGGCGAAGTCGTCGAACGGCCGGCGTCGGTGGTGAAGGAGCTGGTGGAGAACGCGCTCGATGCGGGAGCGCACGCGATTCGCGTCGAGATCGAGGATGGCGGGAAGGCCTTGATTCGGGTCAGTGACGACGGCGAAGGTATGAGCGCCGCCGACGCGGCCTTGGCGCTCGAACGGCACGCCACGAGCAAGATCCGCGAGGCAGCGGATCTCATCGGGATCGCGACGTTCGGATTCCGCGGCGAAGCCCTTCCCGCGATCGCCTCGGTCTCCCGTTTCGAGCTCGAAACCGCCGGTGGGGACGGTCCAGGGACACGGTTGCGGGTCGTGGGAGGCAAGCGTGACACGAGCGAGGCCGCGGTGCGGCAGCGGGGGACGACCGTGCTGGTGCGCGGATTGTTCTTCAATACGCCCGCGCGGCGGAAATTCCTGCGCGCTCAGGTGACCGAAGCGCGTGCCGTGGTCGACGCGGTCACGGTCCTCGCCCTCGCCCGGCCCGATGTCGCATTCTCGCTCGAGAGCGATGGCCGTATGCTGCTCGACGCACCCCCGGCCGCACGACCCATCGATCGTATCGCGACGCTGTGGGGCCGCGCATTCGCCGACACGCTCATCCCGGTGGCTCACCGCGAGGGGCCGCTCGACGTGCGCGGCTTCATCCAGCGTCCGTCGCAGGCGAAACCCACGGGTCGGAAGAGCTGTATCGTCGTTCATGGGCGACCAATCCGTGACCCCTTCCTCGTTCGCTCGGCCGAAGCCGGCTACCGCTCGACGATTGCCCCTGGGGACCGTCCCTCGATTCTCCTGTTTCTCGAGCTTCCCGGTGACGCCGTCGACGTGAACGTGCATCCCGCCAAGCTCGAAGTACGATTTCGCGAGAAATTTTTCGTGGAGCACGTCGTGGAGGCGGCGGTGCGGCGAGCCTTGGCGCCGCTCGAGGCGGCATCGCCCGTTGGGGCGGGGCTAGGCGGCGGGAATTCGGGTGGTATCACGGGCGCCGTGCCGCAGTGGGCATCCGACGCGCCGGGCCTGTTTCCCACGCACGAAACGGTCGACCCGCGCTCAGGCGGTCCGTCGCGCCTGTTGCAGGTGTTCGACTCCTACATTGTCTTTCAGTCGGACATGTCGGTGGCCATCGTGGACCAGCATTCCGCGCACGAGCGCGTGCTCTACGAGGCCGCCATGCGGCAGCTCACGGGCGATGGCGCCCCGGCCCAACGCCTGCTCCTGCCCCTGACGCTCGAGTTCACGGCCGCCGAGCTGGGCGCTATCGAGCGTCACCGTCAATTGCTGACGCGGGTGGGGTTCGAAATCGAGCCGTTCTCCGGACGCTCGGTGATCGTGCATACCGTGCCGAATCCGCATCCGCGATTCGACGCGACGCGCTGCCTCCAGGAGCTGGTGGCGGATCTCACCGGGGATCGCTTCGGCACCGTGGCGAACCGGCTCGAGCGCTTCGCGGCCACCTACGCGTGTCGCGCGGCGATCAAGGCCGGGCAACGACTCGAACCCGACGAGGTCCGTGAGCTCGTGACACGACTGCTCGGCGCGACGCTTCCCGCGCATGATGTCCACGGTCGCCCGAGCATCGTGCAGCTGCCGCGCGAGGAGTTGGAGAGACGATTTGGGAGGAGCTAGCGCCCGCCCGCTCGTCCCTGTTCTCGTTGGCCCCACCGCCGTAGGGAAGACCGCTGTGGCGCTCGAGCTCGCGCGCCACATTCCGTTGTCGATCGTATCGGCCGATGCCCGGCAGGTGTACCGGGGTCTCGATATCGGGACCGCGAAACCCGGCCCGGACGTGCGTGCGCGTGTGCCCCACTACGGCATCGATCTGGTCGAACCGGGCGAACGCTACAGCGCGGGGCGGTTTGCGCGCGACGCGGCCGTGTGGCTCGCGGAGATCGAGCGCTCCGGACGTCAGCCGCTCATTGCCGGTGGAACCGGCTTCTATATCAAGGCGCTCGGCGACGGGTTATTTCAGGAGCCGCCACTCGAGGCCGCGGCCCGCGAAGCGCTCCGGTCGTGGACCGCGGGGCTGCCGCCCGACCAGGCGGCGCACTGGGCGGCGAGGCTCGATCGCGGATTTGCGGGCGGGGGACGGCAACGCGCCGCCCGAGCCATCGAGGTGGCCCTCCTGACGGGCCGGCCGCTCTCCTGGTGGCAGCGCGACGCGCGCCAGAATGGCGCCATTCGGCCGTGGTACATTCACCTCACACTGCCGCGGGAAGCGCTGGTCCGGCGAATCACCGAGCGGGTGGATCGCATGCTCGCGGCGGGCCTCGTAGCGGAAGTGCGTCATGCGCTCGCGCGCGGTGTCCCCCCGCATGCGCCGGGACTCGACGGGCTCGGGTATCGTGAGGTAGTGCTCATGCTCGAAGGCAGTCTGGCTCAAGCTGATCTTCGCGAGGCGATCATCCGCACCACGCGCCGCTACGCGAAACGGCAGGAGACGTGGTTTCGAAATCAGCTGCGGGGAAGCGGGAAGGGGGAAGCGGGAATCGTGTGGGACTTGGACGCGACCAATGCGCCTGACGTGCTGGCTGCCCGCATTCTCGAACGCTGGAATGCGCCGTCGCCACCGGCTTCCCCCTTCCCGCTTCCCGCTTCGTGAAGATCGGCATCACCTGCTATCCGACCTACGGCGGCTCGGGCGCCGTCGCGACCGAGCTGGGGCTCGAGCTCGCGCGCCGCGGCCATGAAGTGCACTTCATCTCGTACGCGAGCCCGTTCCGGCTGCGGGGATTCGTGGAGCGCGTGACGTACCACGAGGTGGTGACGGCGGAATACCCGCTGTTCGAACAATCGCCATACGCACTCGCCCTCACGGTGAAGCAGCATGAAGTCGCGCTGCGCGAGGGCCTCGAGATCATGCACGTGCATTATGCGATTCCGCACGCCGCCACGGCGTGGCTTGCCAAGCAGATGCTCAAGCCCGACCACGATCTCAAGGTCGTGACCACGCTGCATGGCACCGACATCACGCTGGTGGGCCAGGACCCGTCGTACTACACGCTGACCAAGTTCTCGATCGAGCAGTCCGATGCGGTCAGCGCGGTCTCGAATTACCTGCGCGACGAGACGTACCGGTCATTTGGCTGTGTGGGGTGTGATGTGCGGGTTATTCCCAATTTCATTTCCACGGCCGAATACCATCCGGCCCAAACGGGAACGTGCCGCGCGTCCCTGGCCCCTGCGGGCCACAAGGTGCTGATCCATGTCTCGAATTTCCGGCCGGTCAAGCGCGTACGCGATGTGATTCGTGTCTTCGCGGGGGTGCGCAAAGCGATGCCCGCGACCCTGGTGCTGGTGGGCGATGGTCCGGAGCGCGATGCGGCGGAGCAGGAAACCGATCGGCTGGGGCTCAAGCAGGACGTGCGGTTCTTCGGGAAGGTCGATCAGGTATCGGACGTGCTGCGCTCGAGCGATCTGTTCCTCCTCCCGTCAGAGACCGAATCGTTCGGTCTCGCCGCATTGGAGGCGATGGCGTGCGGCGTACCCGTGGTCGCCTCGGACGTCGGCGGACTTCCGGAGGTCGTCGCCAACGGCGAGACCGGCTTTCTCGCGCCGGTCGGCGCGATCGACGCTATGGTCGAGCACGCCCGCTCGCTGCTCGGCGATGCGGCGCGGCTCGCCAGGATGCGCGCGGCGGCGGCCGAGCATGCGCTGCGCTTTTCCGCCGAGCGCGTCGTGCCACTCTACGAAGCGCTGTACGAAGAGTGTCTGGGGCGCTGAAGCGGGCCGTCGTCCCGGCGCTGGTGCTGGCCGGAGGGGTAATCGCCCGCGGGCGGCTCGCGATCCCCGCGCTGCTGGCCTGGGCGGCGCTCGCCAGCCTTGGGTTCTGCGTGGCCGCGGAGGCAGCGAGGGATCGAGCACAGTCCGACCCACGCCGCGACCTGCGCATCTATAGTGGCTTTGTATTCGGCACGGCGATGGCCATGCTGGTGAGCGGCACGGCGGTCTTGATGGGGATCCTCGCGTTTGCCGCGGCGGTCTCGCTCGCGAAGCTCGATCCAGGGCGCCTCGCGACACAATGTGTGATCGCGATCCTGCTCGGATTTCCGCTCATGTACGGCGCGATCGCAGTCGATCTCCCCCTGCAGGGTGCGCTCCCGTGGACCCTCGCGGCCTGGCTCGCCCTCGTCCTCCAGCTGATGTCTCGGCTGGAGCACGGTGCGGGGGAATCGAGCTCGAGTCGCCTCAGCGTCGGCACGGCCCTGTTGAGTATCGCACTCGTGCCGGCGAGCCTGATCTGGCCCGCGCATGCGAGCTATCATGGCGCCTATTTCCTGATCGTTCTGTTCGCCGAGCTGTGTCTGCTGGCCGCGGCGACGCGGCTTCTCGTGGGCCGCACCGATCGAGTGTCGCTGCTCGTGGAGGGAGCGATGGTCGTCGGACTCATTGCCCTCGTCGCCGGTCGCGTAGGGTGAAGCGTTCGTGTCGCCGCTGATTCTGGATGGCGTTCCCGCGCAGCATCTCGCACGCCGCTGGGGCGTGCCGCAGGTGATTGCCCTGCGTCTCGCGCCATCCACCCTGGACATCGCGCACGAGCTCGGGGCGTCGGGTGCGGCACATGGCGCCACCGTTATCGCGGAAGAACAGACGTCCGGTCGTGGCCGCGACGGACGTCGCTGGCATTCTCCGCCGGGCGGCGTCTGGCTCAGCATGCTCGTGCGGTCGCCACACGCGGACCTCCGCACCGTGTCGCTCCGCGCCGGCCTGGTGGTCGCTGACGCGCTCGACGAGCTGCTGGGAGGCCCGAGGGCACGGCTGAAATGGCCGAACGATGTCCTCATCGACGACCGAAAAATCGCGGGCGTTCTCTCCGAGGGCCGGTGGCAGGGGAACAGCCTGCAGTGGCTCGCGGTGGGCATCGGTGTCAATGTCTGGAATGGCGTTCCCGTGGAGCTGGCTCATCGAGCCGTTGCGCTCCAGGAGTTCCTGCCCGATGTCCGCCGCCTGG
>DATIWU010000083.1:0-10853 GCA_035519195.1 Gemmatimonadales bacterium | reverse complement strand
TCGGCGGAGCCGGCTTCGAGACGCCCGCGGTATCCTGGCACCCGGCCGCGGAGAGCGCCCAGATGCCACAGCCGATCCACCGCCGCACGCGGCTCAGTGATGCGGCTTCCACGCGGGCTGATCGCCCTGGACGAGATTCGTCAGGTTCGAGCCATCCGCGTGGGCCGTGTAGATGGCGTGGCGCCCGTATAGGTCCACTATCACGAACGCGAGCCGAGTGCCGTCGGAAGACCAGGTGGGGGAGGAGCCGGGAATGCCACCGCCGATGATCGTCATGCCGCCTCCCGTCGGGCTCATCAGCGCGAGCGCACTCGTATCGGAGCGCGCGGTCGTGAATGCCAGCATCGAGCCATCCGGCTTCCAGGCGGCGCCGTACTCCCGTGCCGGGCTGGTCGTGAGCCGGGCGAACCCGGTTCCGTCCGCGTTCACGAGGCACAGATCGTCGTTGCCCGCGTCCACCTGACAATCGAACACGATCCGCGTCCCATCCGGTGACCAGGCCGGATTGCCCGTGAATCCGACGCCCTGGGTGAGCTGGACGAGCCCCGAGCCATTCGCGGCCATCACCCACAGCTCCGGACTGCCCGTTCGCGTCGAGGAGAACGCGATCTTCGTCCCGTCCGAGGACCAGGTCGGATGGCGGTTGCCCGCGCCGTCCATGGTCAGTACCGAGAAGCCCGTTCCATCGCCGTTGATCGCGCAGATGTCGCCGGCACACTCATAGGCCAGCCGCGAGCCGTCGGGCGACCACGCCGGGGCGAACCCCGACGTGAGTGTTTGCACGCCGCTCCCATCGCTATGAATGACCGCAATCATGCCGGACGAGGAAAACGCGATTCGCTCGGCCAGCGCGCAGGTTACGGCGAAGGAAACGTTGCCGGTGCCGTTTGCAGGGACCACAACGGCCCGCGTCGTGCCGCCGCTCGCGCTGCAATTGTCGGCGACGCCCGAGACGCCGACCGTGTGGGAACCGGCGGGCACGTTGCTGAACGTGACCACGTCATTGGAATGGCTCGTGGCGGACCAATAGCACGAGCTCGCCGGGCCGTCGACGCAGAACCTGTAGCCGTCGGGATCGATGTCGGTTCCGGTCGTGGTAACGGTGACGTGCACGCTGCCGGTCGCGCCGCAGGAGATCGAGAACGGCACCTCGGTCATGCCGACCGCGCTCACGGTGCGCGGATTGTCGCCGCTGACCAGGCAGTTGGGGGGGACGCTCAGTTCGATGGTATAGGACCCCGGGTAGCCCACCGGCACCGTTGCCGCGCTGTTCACCCCAATCGGCGAGTCGTAGAGGCAGTAGTAGCCATAGTAGTAATCGCAGTCGACCGTGACGCCGTAGCTGCTCGGGAGATTGGTCCCGGTCGTCGTCGTGGTGATGTGCAGAGCCGGAGCGACTGGGGCGATGTTGAAGGAAAAGCTGGTCGCGCTCGAGAGACCCGCCGAGCCGGCGACCAGCGTGTATCCCGTTCCTGCCTGCTGGATCGACAGATCAGCGAACGTCGCCACGCCACCGACGGCATTCTGCGTTGTCGTTCCGGCAAGCGTGCCGGATCCCGGATTCGTGCCGATCGCGAGCGTTACCGCGGCCGTAGACCCTGTGGCCGTGTCCCCCTGGGCATCGAGCGCCACGACCTGAACCGGCGGCGTAATCGTTGCCGCGGCATTCGTGGCGCTCGGCTGCGTCGTGAATGCGAGTCGCGCGGCCGGTCCTGCCGCGATGTTGAACGGTGCGCTTGTGGCCGAGATGAACCCGCTCGTCGCCGCCGTGAGCGTGTACCCGGAACCCTTCCTGTTGAGCTTCACGTTTCCGAACGTCGCGATGCCGTTCACCGCGGCCACACTCACCGTCCCCGCGATCGTGCCCCCGGTGGGGTTCGTTCCAATGGCGAGCGTGACAGTATTCGTCGCGTTCGCCAGGACGTTGCCCAGCGTGTCTTGAACGGCCACGACGATCGCGGGGCTGAACGCGGTGGTGGCCGCAACGCCGCCCGGCTGAGTGGTGAACGTCAGCCGTCCCAACGCCTTCCTGATCGTGAATGGAGTACTGGTGACGCCGGCCGGGAGACCAGTCGCCGTCGCGGTCAACGTGTATCCCGTCCCGATACTGTCAATCCGCAAGTTCGAGAATGTGGCGATTCCGGCGACCGCGGTCATCGTTGCCGTCCCGGTCAGAGATCCCCGTCCCGGATTGGACCCGATCGCGATCGTCACCGTTCCATTGAACCCGTCCGCTGTGTTTCCGGCCGGATCTTGTACGGCCACTTGCACCGGATTGATCTCGCCCACGACCGCGTCGCCCGGCTGCTGGGTGAACGCCAGCTTCGCGGCCACGCCGCCAAGAATATCGAAGGCGACGCTTCTCACCCCGTTGAAGCCCGTCGCCTGGGCGACCAACGCGTAGCCGCTTCCCGACTTGCCGATGCTCACGTTCGAAAAGGTGGCGACGCCGCTCACCGCGGCCACACTGGTCGTGCCGGAGAGCGTGGCGCCGCTCGGGTTGGTGCCGAAGCTCAGCGTGACGACACTGTGCTCGCTCGAGATCGGTTTGCCGTTCGCGTCTTCGAACGTGACCTGGATAGCCGGGTTGATGGCGACGCCGGCGGACACGGTGCGGGGCTGTGTGGTGAAGGCGATTTGCACCGCGACGTCCGTGGGTGATGCGAGGGTGCCGGCATCCGAGCAGGCGACAGCGAGCAGGAGGATGGCGACCCGGCTCCAACTCGTGAGCCGATACGCGCGGTATCGCGGAGCCCAATCGTTGCCGTTCATCGGCCTGTAGAACGACTGACGGCGACGGGTTCTGTCAGGGCAGGAAAAGGGCTACTGCACTCGATGCTCCAGGATCGTCGCTTATTGCGCGACGCGGGTAGGGATGAGACGTGTCACTGTCGTGCTGTCGCCGAGCTCGCCGAAGGTATTGTCACCCCAGCAATACAGCCAGCGCGCTCCCGCTGAGCTCACACCGCAGACGTGATTGCCTCCGGCGCTCACACTGGCGAAGGAAAGTCCGCCGCTGACCGGGAGGGGTGCCCTGCTGCAGCCCATGGCGAATGGGACATCGGAGGACGGTCCGCAGATCTCCGGGCCGAACCCGAAACCATCGCCCAGCTGGCCGCTGCCATTGGCCCCCCAACAGTAGCCCACCCCCCCTGTCGTGACGCCGCAGGTGTGCAGCAGCGCGGCACTCACCGCGCCGAATGTGAATGTGCCCGCAACGGCTATTGGGGTGCTTGCACTCGTCTCCCCATTGCCGAGCTCTCCATATGCGTTATCCCCCCAGCAGTATACCGCGCCCACCGTCGTGACGCCGCACGTTTGGTGATCCCCGGCGGCCATGCTGGTGAACAAGAGTCCCCCGGCGATCGCTGTCGGGTTCAACTGCGGGCCCGTCGCTCCGGCGCCAAGTTGGCCGAGGGAGTTGTCGCCCCAGCAGTACGCGGCTCCCCCCGTCGTGATGCCGCATGTGTGCGTTCCTCCAGCGCTCACCGCCGTGAAGCTGAGCCCACCGCTGACTGCGGCCGGAGCGGCCCGCAGGGTGAAGGTCCCGTCGCCCAGCTGCCCGGCGTCATTTGCCCCCCAGCAGTACGCCGCGCCGGACGCGGTGACGCCGCAGGTGTGATCCTTCCCGGCGCTCAGCGCGGTGAAGGTGATTCCCGACGATACCGCCACAGGCTGGGTACTGCAGGGATCGAAGGACCCGCAGGAGTCCCCATCATAGATCTGCACGCCGAGCTGGCCGTAGCGGTCCCACCCCCAGCAATATGCCGTTCCCGCTTTCGTCAAGCCGCACGTGTGATTGCTTCCGGCGCTCACCGTCGCGAACGTCAGCCCGCCCGACACAACGACAGGCCTGTGCCGCTCGGTGGTGGTGCTGTCACCGAGTTGGCCGGTGGAGTTGTCTCCCCAGCAGTACGCCGCGCCAGCCACGGTGACGGCGCAGGTGTGATTGTCCCCAGCGCTCACGATCACGAAAGTCCGTCGGATTTCGAACGGCGTGCTGGTGGTCGAAGCAAGGCGGCTCGCCGTGGCGGCGAGCGTGTACCCGGTACCGGTCTTGTCAATCCAGAGGTTGGCGAACGTGGCAACCCCGTGCACCGCCGCCACGCTGGTCGCCCCCGCGAGCGTGCCGCCGTTGGGGTTCGTGCCGATCATGACGGTGACGGGGTTGGTGGCGTTCGCCACGATGAAGCCGAACGCGTCCCGCACTTCGACCGTGACCCCCGGAGTCAGCGGCGCCCCGGCTTCGCTGAGCGTGGGTTGGGCGCTAAAGGCGAGCCGCGCCGGTACTCTGGCTCCTGGTCCGTCGCTCGTCCAGTCGCAGGCCCCGAGCCCGATTCCCAGCACCATCGGTAGTGACGTCCAGACGCGGAGCATCACGGTCCTACGGGGGCCCGGGTGACGCTGAAGGGAGCGCTGTGCGCGAACAGGTAGCCGTTCGCGGAGGCAGTGAAGGTGTATGGGCCGCCAGTACTGACGATTGAGAGCGGTGAAAGTGTCGCGACTCCGTTCACCGCCATTGCGGCCACCGAGCCGACGAGGGTAGCCTGGTTCGAATTACTATCCAGCGCTATCGTCACGAGGTAGTTGGCTCCGGCGACGGGTTGCCCGGCCGTATCCGCAATCGTGACGACGACCGGTGGTGCGAACGGTACTCCCGCCACGGCGCTGCTCGGTTGCGACGTGATGACCAGGTGGATCCCCCTGACGACGAGCACCGCCGACCCCGCCCGGGCGCCGCGCGCCGCGGTAATGGTCGTGGTGCCGGCGTGAATCGCGCGGGCCACCGCCCACCAAGGACCCTGCTGCTCGATGGTGGCCACGCGCGAATCGCTCACCATCCAGATCACGGGGCCCGAATCCCCCACGGTCGTGAGACCCGAATCCCGCACGGTGGCGAACCGCACCGTGTCTCCGGTGCTGCGCGTCTGGAGCGTGGGAGATACGACCAGCTTGCCCGTGGAATCGGCGACGGTCGAGAGACTGCCCGTCGGGCCGTTCGAGCAGGCAGCGAGCGTGGCCGAGACGAGGCCAAGCGCCGCCAGCGCGCGTATTCTCATGATTCAGCGCCGGGCATTCGTGCTCAAATCGATGATCAGGCTGTCGCCACCGGCGAGCGGCGCCAGGTTCAGGGGCCGATCGCCGCCCACGACCACCGTCACGCTTCGCAGTCGCGCGGGTAGCGTGACGCGGTACGTCGCGCGCGAGGTCGCCAGGTTCGCGATTCGCAGCTCGTCCGGCAGAACCACGACCGCTTCGCGATCGCCCTGGCCCCGCACCGTGACGGATGCGGTCGATGCCCGACTCGCCTCGAACACGAGCGCCCCTTCGGCCTGCCGCGTGGTGATGCGCACCGTCAGCACGTCCGATTCGGGAACGAACGACACCATACCCGCGGGTGATTGTTCCCGCGCTGGTATCTGCGGGCGCTCGGTCCCGCTGGAGACATGCAGCAGCTCACGCAGGCCGATCCAACGCTCAGCCATCCACATCCGCACGGGGGCGGCCACGGCTATCGTCCCCGCCACGAAAAGCACGACCGCGGCGGCCGCGGGCCACGAGCGCCACAGCACGGGCGGTATTCGGCCGCGACGAGCCCGAGCGAACACGCGCGGCACCGGGTCGGATCGTACGAGCGCTTCGGACATGTCGCGGCTCAATGCGGCGAGCCTGTCCCGCCGCTGCCGGCACGGTCCGCAGGTCTCGACGTGCGCCGCCACGGGCACGCGCTCCAGGGCCGGTCCTTCACGATCGAGCAGGCGCATGATGGCGCCGTCGTCCACGTGTGGCTCCGCTATCTCGATGCCGAGATTCATCGGCGCTCTCCTTCCATGGCGCCGCGCTCGAGCTCGAGTCGCTGCGCGAGTTTGGCGAGCGTCCGCGCGACCAGGGTTCCCACGGAGCCCGTGGTCGTGCCGACCGCCGCCGCGATCTCGTGGTGCGCGAAACCCTCTTCGCGCAACAACAGCGCGGTGCGCTCCTTGTGGCTCAGACCGGCGAGCGCCGAGCGGATCTTGCGGCGCAGCTCGGCGCGTTCGAGCAACTCGCTCGGGTCCGGCGGGGAGGCCGCCGGACTTGCGGCTCGGGCCACGAGCGCCAGCTCCTGCCGGCGTCGCGCCACCTTGTGCGCGTCCTTCGCGAGATTCGTCGCCACGCGGAATAGCCATCCTTTCACGTGAGTGGGCGCACCGAACGGCCGCCGAGACAGCCGCCAAAACACTTCTTGTACGATGTCCTCAGCCAGGTCCGCGTCCCCGGTGTAGCGGGTGACATAGCGGCACACCGCATCCCGGTGCTCCGCGAACACGGCGTCGAGATTCATTCCCCCTAGAACGACACACGCAGACCGGCGAGCGGAATTCGCTCGACGCTGCGCACGTAGTAGTCACATACTCCCGGGGCCACCTGGACTTTCGCGGGCGGCGCTCCGCCGACGCATCCCTCGACCGATCCGGCATAGGTCACGGCATTGGTGGCGCCGAGCGCGTTGCGCAGCTGCAGGAACGCGCCGAACGTCCACCCCTTCGCCACGCGCGTCCAGTCGACCAGGACGTCGAGCGACGTATAGCCCGGCGCGACGCCCCCGCCCGGCGCCGCGGCGTAGGGCAGTGTGGCGTACGGCATGAGGCTCGGCTGCCAGGTCTCGATCGAACCGATGAATCGGGTGAACGGAGCCCCGCTCGCCGATGTCAGCGCCCCTCCGACATGGAATCCTGGCGCCGCGCGGAACAGCAGCGTGGCATGCAACACGACGCGTCGATCGTTCGGCGCGGGGTAGCGGTAACCTTGCGCCATGAGATCGGAGCGGCTCACGGTGACGGAGGCCGACGCGGTCCACGGGCCAGCGAGTCTGCGAACCGAGGCTTCGGCCCCCTGCGCCATATTGTTTGCGGAAACGAAGAGCGGGCGCGTAGCGAGGAAGGGACCCGGTGTCGGATCGGGCACTGCGACGCCTGTGGCGTAGCGCCGGTACACGTCGAGCGTGGTGATCCATCCGCCGAACGCGTACTCCACGCCCGCGGTCACGACGTCGGCGCGGATTGCGGGCACCGTGTCGCCGGCGAGGAGCCAGACATCCGAGAGGTGGAGCTCCGGACCAACCCCGCTGCCGGCAGGCCCTACTGCCTGCGCGTACTGGAAGGTTCGCCCATACCCAGCCGACACGATGAGATTCGTCGCGACAGTGTAGCGCCCCTCCAAACGGGGGGCGACGCGGACTTGGGGCAGGTTGGCCAGTGGCGGCCCGAATTCGAGTCGCAATCCGGGTTTCAGCATCAGTTTCGCCGCCGGCTTCAACAGTCGTTCTCCCCACAGCGCGACGACCTTCGTCGCCCCCGTGAACTCGCGCACGGGGGGCGCGAGCCCGCTGTCGGGGTAGCTCGTTGGACTCGGGCCCGCATAATCGAGGTGCTGGGAGACGATCTGGTATCCCGCCGTCCAGTCACCGCCGTTTGAAGGTGCGAACACACCTTCGAACAGGTCATAGTGGATGCCACTCTGCGTGTGCGCCGGAAAGGGGACCAAAGCGCCGCTTCCCCCGTCGGGAACGGCGCTTGTGTCTTCGACCTGGACATCGTACCCGCTCACCCCGGCCGTGAAGCGGGCGGTGAGCCCGGACAGCGGCGTCACGAGACTCGCACGCAGCAGCCCGTCACCCCAGTCTCCCTGGCTGCGCTGCAGCAGGTGCGGGACCGTACCGCGCACCGCGTCTCTGGACACGAGCCCGCTGACGGCGAGCGCGCGGCCATTGCCCAGGGGGACATCCAAGCGGCCCGCAATGTCGGTGAACGCGTACGGCACGGGAATCGTCGAGTCTTTCTCCACAGCGCCAAGGAACGACGTCGCCAAATCCACGTACGAGCGGCGCAGTCCCAGCACCCAGCGCGGTCCGTTACCGGCGGCGTGTTCGAGCACAGCCCGGCCGCTGATCATCGACAGCTCGGTCACCGCATGAAACCCGGGTTCCGAGGCTGGACGCGTTGCCAGGTCGAGCGTCGCCGCATCGCCCTCTGCCGAGGAGGCGGGTCGCACCCCGGGAAGAAAGAAGGCCGATCCGATCACGTCGGGGTCGACGCCGGCGAACACACCGCCCACGTGGAGCGGGCTGAAGAGCGGCAAGCCGTCGAACATCACGCGCGTGTCGGTCCAGCGCGACCCGCGGGTCCAGAGCTCGGCGGAGTAGTCGTCGCGCGTCGTGACGCTGGGGAGGCGCTGCAGCGCGCGAAACAGATCGGTCTCGCCGAGTGTCACCGCCTCGAGCATGTCCGCGTTGGTGAGGGAGCGCGCGTCGGTCACGAGAAAGCGGCGACGGAGGTCCGCCTGCGCCGCAAGGCGCGCCTCCGCCGCCGAGTCGGGATCCATGCGCAACGCGAGGGGCGGGGCTGGCCCGGTGACCTCGACCGGCTCGAGCATGATCGGGAGCACCACGAGACCGACCGACACGCGGAACGGCGACTGGCTCTGGAGGTCGATCTCGATCGTCGCGGGCCGATAGCCGAGTCGCTGCACGTGCAGGTTGTAGCTGCCGCCGGCGAGTCCGTCGAAGCGATACGCTCCGTTGGCATCCGTGCGGGCGGCCCGACCCGCCTGCAGGAACGATGAGCCATGGGCGGCGGGTAATGCGCCACCGGGGGCGGGCTCGAGCACGACTACCGCGGCCTCGAGCGGAATGCTCGTCTCCGCCGCCACGACCGAGCCGACGATCGTTCCCGCCGGCAGGGTTGTGTCGGGTGACATGGCGGCTTGCGCGCCGAGACGCGCGGTGCCGAGGGGCACAAGCGTCATCAGGGCGAGCCACGACAACCCAACCGAGTCGCCGATCGTCCGCGTCATTCCTCATCTCCCTCCCGCACGCTCGGGCCGGGATACATAGAACGACTGACCGGAAGGGATTCTGTCAAGAAGCCTGTTGTGCCCGCACTGGCGCGGCGGGTCTTGTACTCGTGCTCGGACGATGGACGACGGGCGGGCGGCGACCCGCCGTGGAGTACCGAGCCGACGGCGAGGCCACTAACTTAGGTGTCCTGTCGACGGTTAGGGCCTGTAGCTCAGGTGGTTAGAGCGCACGCCTGATAAGCGTGAGGTCGGTAGTTCAACTCTACCCAGGCCCATCTATCTCAATGTCGCCCCCGCAGGCGATTGGGACCGGCTCGTGCAAGATGCCGTCAATACGCCGCCAGCAGCCTCGCGCCGAGTCTTCATAGACCGTTGCCCCTTCGTCCAATAGGTCCTGATCCCCCCTCCCCTGCGTGAGATTTACCGTCGTTTCATCGTCGGCCCGGTGAGCTTGGTTGACGCGAGCTTAGGCAAGGTCGAAGCGATCGAGGTTCATCACTTTGTTCCACGCCGCCACAAAGTCTTTCAGAAATTTCTCCTTGGAGTCGGCGCAGGCGTAGACTTCCGCGAGGGCGCGCAACTCGGAGTTCGAACCGAAGATGAGGTCGACACGGGTGCCGCTCCACTTAAGTTCGTTTGTCTTGCGATCGCGGCCCTCGTAAACTTCTCCGTTGCCATTGGAGGCATGGGACAGCTGCCATACCGTGCCCATGTCGAGCAGGTTAACGAAGAAGTCGTTCGTCAGCTTCTCCGGCCGCTTGGTGAAGGCGCCGTGTGGAGACTTCCCGTAATTTGCGCCCAGAACGCGCAGGCCACCGACCAGAACCGTCATCTCAGGCGCTGTGAGCGTCAACAGTTGCGCCTTATCGATGAGCAACTCCTCCGGTGATACGCTGAACATGGCCTTCTGGTAGTTGCGGAATCCGTCTGCAATCGGTTCGAGATAGGCGAAGGACTCCACATCGGTCTGCTCCTGCGACGCATCCGTGCGCCCTGGCGTGAACGCGACGTTTACGTCGTGGCCGCCCGCTTTCGCGGCTTGCTCGACGCCCGCACAACCGCCAAGAACGATCAGGTCGGCAAGCGAAACCTTCTTCGTCGTGTTGTCGTTGGGCTGCGAGCTGTTGAACGTCTTTTGGATCGCTTCGAGCGTGCTCAGCACCTTCGCCAGTCGCGCCGGCTGGTTGACCTCCCAATCCTTCTGCGGTTCAAGACGGATGCGCGCGCCGTTCGCTCCGCCGCGTTTGTCAGAGCCCCGGAACGTCGCCGCGGACGCCCAAGCGGTCGCGACCAGTTCCGAGATGGAATGTCCCGATGCGAGAATCTTGCGCTTGAGATCGGCAATGTCCTTCGCATCGATCAGCTTGTGATCGACCGCCGGAACGGGATCTTGCCAGATCAGTTCCTCCGCCGGGACCTCCGGGCCGAGATAGCGCGAACGCGGGCCCATGTCGCGGTGGGTGAGCTTGAACCACGCGCGGGCAAACGCGTCTGCGAACTCATCCGGATGCTCGTAGAAGCGGCGGGAGATCTTCTCGTACACCGGATCCATCCGCAAAGAGAGGTCGGTGACCAGCATGGTTGGCGCGTGATGCTTCGCGGGGTCGAAGGCATCCGGAATTGGCGTGGCGCCGCCTTTTGCTTGAAACTGATAAGCGCCTGCTGGGCTCTTGGTCAGCTCCCATTCGTTGCCGAACAAGTTCTCGAAATAGTAGTTGCTCCACTTCGTGGGCGTCTGAGTCCAGGTGACTTCCGGGCCGCCGGTGATCGCGTCTTTGCCTACGCCTGTGCCATAGCGGCTCTTCCAGCCGAGGCCCATCTCCTCAATGGGCGCTGCCTCGGGCTCGGGACCAACAAGCTTCGGATCGCCGGCGCCGTGCGCTTTGCCAAAGGTGTGACCGCCGGCAATCAGCGCGACCGTTTCCTCGTCGTTCATGGCCATACGGCGGAAGGTTTCGCGAATATCCGTAGCCGCCGCGAGGGGATCGGGCCTGCCATTGGGTCCTTCCGGATTCACA
>DATIWU010000082.1:0-11233 GCA_035519195.1 Gemmatimonadales bacterium | reverse complement strand
TTTTGCAGTGGCCGGTCCGCTCGCGATCTATCTGGGCGCCGGGAAATCGCTCGCGTACCATCAGGTGATCCCCGGCGTTTCGTATTACGACCTGTTTCGCACCAGCCTCACCATCTTCGGCATTCTGGGAGTGGTGATGCTCGTCGCCATGGTATTCCCGGCCTGGCTGCGAGATCTGGTGCACTGGCTTGCGAGCAGGCTCGAGCGCAAGAGCCGACGAGTCGCGAAGCGCATGGAGCAGCTGCGCGCAGGCATCGATCGCGCGCACGAATGCATGGTCGCGTTCGGAAGTCCGAAAGGCTGGCTGGCGCTGTTTTGGGCCGTGCTGTTGTCCGGGCCGTCTCACGCGAACAAGCTGCTCGCCGGTTACGTGGCGCTTCGCGCGCTTGGCATTCCGGCCAATTTCGTGGACATCCTGCTGCTGCAAACATTCATCACCTTCCTTCTGTATTTCGCCCCGACGCCCGGAGCGTCCGGGCTCGCCGAGCTGCTCTCCGCGGTGGTCATGCAGATGTATGTGCCCTCGCAAATCACGGCGACGTACATTCTCATCTGGCGGTTTATCAACAGCTACGCGACAGTGGCGGTTGGCTCGCTGTTGTTCTGGCACGCCGTGCGGAGCGGTCTCGTGAGCGCCGAAGATGCGGTGACCACCGCGGAGGCGTCCTAAAGCCTGTTTGCTTGCGCGGTTACACCATGGTCCCTAACTTCTTGGCTCGCTACGCCTAGGGTCCTATCTGATGGCTTTGCTGGAGCTTGAAGGCAGGAGGTTCCCCATTCCGGCAGGCGAGCTGCTGCTGGGAGGCGGAGCCGACTGTGGCATCGTGATTTCGGGCCCCGGCGTGCTCCCCCAGCACGCGGCCCTCCGGGCCCAAGCCGACGGGCAAATCATCATCCGGAAGGCGGTTCCGGCGGCCGACATCCTCATCAATGGGGTGCGCCTGGGCGCGGAGCCCACCCCGTTGCTCCATGGCGACAAGATCGATATCGCCGGGCACGAGCTGACGTTCGTCGACGAGCGCCGCAGCGGCAACACGCAATTCGTCCAGGCGATAAAACCCACCGCGCCCGAGGCGGGCGGGGCGCGAACCGCGCCGCGCTCGAACCCGCCGCCGGCCCCTGCGGTGCAGGTCGCGAACACGGGTGGGCGCGTCGTGAGTCTGACCGATGGGCGGGAGTACATCATCGCGGGGGGCGCGCTCGTGTTCGGACGGGATGCCACCTGCGACGTTGTCGTCACCGGCAAGGACGTTTCGCGGCGCCATGCGGAGATTGTTCAGACGCCCCGGGGATACCTGCTGGTCGACTCGAGCACGAACGGGACGTACGTGAACGAGGAGCGCATTCAGGGACAACGGCTGCTCGCGCGGGCGGAGGTCGTTCGCATCGGCGATGAGAAATTCAGGTTTTACGCCGAGTTCGCGCCCGCACCCGCCGCTGCGGCGCCGCCGCCCGCTCCCGCAGCGGCGTCTCCAGCGCCTGCGTCCTCCCCGCAGCGTGCTGCGCCAGCCGGTGCGTTGGCGAGCCTCCTCGCGAAAACCGGTACCCTCAGGGGTCAGCGCTTCCCGATCCGCTCGCCGCTCGCGAACATAGGGCGCGCCGACTACAACGATGTTGTGCTTGCCGATCCGTCCGTGTCGACGGCCCATGCAAAGCTGCAGCGGCGCGAAGGCGTGTGGGTGATCGTCGATCTGGACTCGACCAACGGCACGTTTGTCGATGGCGAGCGGATCAAGGGGGAGGCCCCCATCGGGCCGGGCATGACCGTGCGGTTCGGCGACCTTTCACTCGTGTTCGAGCCCGCGGATGACACGGCGGGGGTCGTGAAGGGTGGGGGTACCGTGGTGATGTCCACTCCTGCGGTCGCCCCCAAGCCTGCTCCTCCGAAGGCTCAGCCGGCACCGAAGCCACAGGCTCAACGGCCGAAGGCGCCGGTCGCTCCTGCATCCGAAAAAAAGAAAGGCAAAGGATGTGGTGCGGGGGTGGTGGTGCTGGTGGCCGCGGGCGCAGGAGTCGCGGCCCTCCTTCGGTGGCTCTTGGCCTGACCCGCGCACGTGCACATCACCAGTGCTGGTCGCTCCGATGTCGGCATCATTCGCTCCGGGAATGAAGACAATTTCATCATGCTGCCGGAGCGGGGGCTTTGGGTTGTCGCGGACGGCATGGGGGGGCACGCGGCCGGCGAGGTCGCGAGTGAAATGGCGGTGCGGTTTGTGGCGCGGGAATTGGGCTCGCTGCTCGACATCAACGACGAAACCGCGGCTGAGCGGATGCGCGCGGCGATCCGCGCCGCCAACGGCGCCATCTTTCAGCGGACCCTGACCGAGCACGACAAGCGCGGCATGGGAACGACGGTCACCGCGCTCGTGCTCCACGATGGGCGATTCCTGATCGGCCAGGTCGGCGACAGCCGCGCGTATCTCTACCGCGAACGAAAACTGATCCAGCTGACCAAAGATCACTCCTACGTGCAGGAGCAGGTCGATGCCGGCTATCTCACGCCGGAACAGGCGCGCTCCCACCCCTACAGCAATGTGATCACTCGTTGCGTGGGGGCGAACAATGAAGTGCTGCCCGACATCTACGTGGGCGCCTTGAAACCCGACGATCTCTTCCTGCTCGCCTCGGACGGACTGACGGGGATGCTCGAGGATCCGGAGCTCGGTGAGCTGCTTGGAGCCAACCGCCCTCCGCAGGAAACGGTGGAGATGCTGATTACCGAAGCCAATCGCCGCGGCGGCCTGGACAACATCACCGCGATCATCGTGCGTGTCGACTCGGTGGATGCCCCGGCACTCGGCCCGAACGACACGCAGCCGATTGTCCCGCCCCGAGTCTAGCTGAGCAGGGCGCGGCTCGAGTCGAGTCGCGCGCGGATTTCCTCTCCTGGCGTCGTTACGAGGTCCAGCAACCGCTTGACCGGCAGGTCGGTGTCGAGCGGACGCAGCACGAACAGCCGCAGCCGCCGCGCCGAGCGATACAGCTCCGTGGCGACGCGCGGCAGCTCCAGGTGCTCGGCCGCTTCCTGCCCCGCGAGGTGCAACACCGATCCATCCCGCATGACGAGCGGGAGATCCAGCGCCAGCATGTCCGGTTTGGCGGGGAAGTCGAGAAACACTTCGTTCGCTTCGAGGCCCAGCTCGCGCGCCAGCTGATCCTCCACGGCGCGGCACAGCGCCGGATCACCGGAGATCCACGAGCCGGCGTCGTTCGGCACCTCCGAAGCCGGCACATCGAGCGTCCGCTTGGCGAGCCGTCGCTCGCGCAGCCGCTCCACGAGCTGGACCCCGGTCGTATCCTGGCGCTGGAGCTCGTGGATCAGACCATCATCTGTCGACGCCGCAATATCCTCGACGCGCACCACGCCACGAGCGATCGCGGTCATCACCAGCCGCTTGAACATGGCGGTCGCGCTCCGCACCGCATGGTGCCAGTAGACGTTGCGGTACATCTGGTACTTGGCAAAGAGAAGCGATTCGAGGGCGGACAGGCCTTTTTCCTGAAGCGCGAGCAGCGGCGTTCCTCCTGGCCCCGGCGCGCAAACGAGCGTCAGGCACGCCAGCAGCCGGTCGACGTCGATCGTGCCGTAGGGGACGCCGCACATCCACGCATCGCGCGACAGGTAATCGAGCTTGTCGACGTCGAGCGATCCAGAGATCAGTCCCGCGAGCGGGGCATCGCTGCTCCCTTGAATGAGACACAACAGACTCTCGGCGGGAATGGCGAGTCGCTCGAGCACCCCGCGCACTTCGCCGTTTTCGAGCTGCCGCGATGCCAGCTGCTCGTGATTCGGCAATCCCGCCTCCTCGAGCGCGTGGGAGAAGGGATAGTGACCGATGTCGTGCAGCAGCGCGGCGTAGCGCAGCATCCGGGCGGCATCGGGCGCGATCGCGCCGCGGCCTTCGGTATCCTCGAGCTGCGCCAGGGCGCGGCGCGCCAGATGATAGGCGCCCAGCGCGTGCTCGAACCGGGTGTGCGTGGCCCCGGGATAGACCAGGAACGCCTGACCGAGCTGGCGCACGTAGCGCAGCCGCTGCACGGCCGGCGTGTCGATGAGCGCCAGCGCGTCCTGCTCGATCCGGATGTTGTCCCACAACGGGTCGCGGACGACCTCGGCGCGGGACAGGCTCACGATTCTGGTGGCCCAGCGTCACGGACCACGGACGGAACGCGTCCCGTGAACTGCTGGAAGTTGCTGCGGAACAACCGCGCAACGCGGAGCGCCTGCGCGTCGTACGCGGCCTTGTCGCTCCACGCCTCGCGTGGCATGAGCACGCGCTCCGGCACGCCGGGCACACTCCGCGGGATCTCGAGCCCAAACACCGGCTCACGCGTGGTCGGGACCGTTTCCAGCTCCCCTTCCAGGGCGACGTGCACCATGGCGCGGGTGTGGCGCAGCGGGATGCGCCTTCCGCCCCCCGCGCCCGGCCCGCCACCGGTCCAGCCCGTGTTGACGAGCCAGCAGCGGACCTCATGCCGCGCGACGCGTTCGCCGAGCATGGTGGCGTAGATATTCGCGTCACGCGGCAGAAACGGCGCGCCGAAGCAGGTCGAGAACGTGGGGCGCGGCTCCGTCACGCCGCGCTCCGTGCCCCCCACCTTGGCGGTGTATCCCGACAGGAAATGGTACATCGTCTGGGCCGGGTTGAGGCGCGAAATCGGGGGAAGCACGCCGTACGCATCGCAGGTGAGAAAGATGATGTGGCGCGGATGACCGGCGCTTCCCGACGGAACGTGATTCGGAATGAAGCTGATCGGATAGGATGCCCGGGTGTTCTCGGTGATTGCCGCGGAGTCGAGATCGAGCGCCCGGGTCGCGGGATCGACGACCACGTTTTCGAGCAGCGTTCCGAACATCCGGGTGGTCGCGTAGATCTCGGGCTCGCCGTCGGGCGAGAGCCGGATGACCTTCGCGTAGCAGCCCCCTTCGAGATTGAACACTCCCGCGTCACTCCAGCCGTGTTCGTCGTCACCGATCAATTGTCGTTGCGGGTCGGCGGAGAGCGTGGTCTTTCCCGTGCCGGACAGTCCAAAAAACAGCGCGACGTCTCCCGCGCGGCCCACGGTGGCGGAGCAATGCATCGGCAACACATCGGCATCCGGCAACAGGTAATTGAGCGCCGTGAACACGGACTTCTTCAACTCCCCCGCATAGCGGGTCCCGCCGATGAGAATGGTCCGCTGCGCGAAATTGATGGCGACATACGTGCCGGAGCGTGTGCCGTGTTGTGCCGGGTCCGCCGGCAGCTCCGGCGCGTGCAGGACATGCCACACCGGCGTGAAGCTGGCCAGCTCGGCGGCGGTGGGCACGAGAAACATGTTCGAGGCGAAGAGCGCATGCCACGCGCTCGGCGTCACGAAACGGATCGCGGCGCGATGGCGCGAGTCGGCACACGCGAACACGTCCTGGATGAACAGATCCTGGGCGTCGAGGTGCGCCAGGACGTGCTCCCGGAGTTTCGCAAAATGCTCGGGCGAGAGCGGCTGGTTCATCGTGCTCCACCACACGCGCGAGCTCGTACCGGGATCGCGCACGATGAACTTGTCATCGGGGCTGCGTCCGGTATGGGGTGTCGTGATGACGCACAGCGGACCGAACTGCGCGAGCACACCTTCGTTGCGGCGGATCGCATGCTCGTACAGCTCGGCGACGGAAGGATTCCGGCGCGCACTACGTCCCGGCAGCTTGACGACTTCCTCCGCGCGGCGTGCGGAAAGTCCGGTGACATTCAGTCCGGCCGTGGCGAGGGTCGCGTCGCTCATTGGGAAGTGCGGCGTTGCAAGATGCGGACCCGACCCCAGACGCGGGACGCCAAGTAATTCACCTGGATGCGTTTAGAGTAGGAATCACTCGCAGGAGTGTCAAGCACGCACGCGCGATCTCAGCGCGGAGCGACTGTGGCAGGCGTGTGGTACAGGATTTCGGCCGTGTTCCGGTCACGCTCACTCGGCGCCGTCACTGTTGGACCCTCGTACATGATATCCCCCGTCGAGTCACTCTCGCGCAACAGTCCCAGCGCATGCCCGAACTCGTGAATCACCACGCGCCGGAGGCAGGCGGCGACCTGCGCATCGCTGAATCCGCCGCGCGGGGTCAGAACAATGTGCACGTGCGTTCCGGCGGAGTCCCGGAACACCGCCACGGGATCACTCGTCTCGCCCGCGCACGCGTCGACCGGGGGCCCCTGGTCGGGAGGCACGTCCGGCGGCGGTACGCCGCCCGCCCAGAGAACGACCACGTCGGCCATTGTCGAGTCTGGCACCGGAACGCCGCTCCACTCGCCATACAGGAATTGTCCTTGCCAGGCGCCGATGGCGAGCGTAACCAGCGACGGCAGCGCGCCACGGGGGTCGGCGTAGAACCGGACCGGGAGTCGATTTTCCGGCCAGCTGAACACCAGCGCCGTTGTGGGCGGCACGGTATCGGCGAAGTCGTACGAACATCGGGCACAGGTCCGCAGGGGGGCCTGGGCCGTGTCGCAGGCGGCGAGCAGGCCGAGCAGCCCGAGCACGACGCGGTTACGGTTCACTCGACGTCCCCCCCGCGAGCGAAAGCGTCACGCGCTGTACCAGCGTCGCCGACGTGAACCCCTCCGCATCGAGCGCCGGGGTGGTGAACTGATGGATGTCGTACCGCGCCTCGATCGCGAGCCCGGGCGAGAGCTGCCATTCCATCACCAGCCCGCCGACTCCGGCGAGTGGTCCGGCGCCAAGGTTGAAGATGCCCGTTTCGTCGGCCGGCAGATACTTGAGACCGCCGATATCGAGGCCCGCCGACAATTTTTTCGAGATGTCGCGCCGCAGTCCGACGCAGAACATGATGGTACTGAGACGGCCGAGATTCGTGGTCGTCCCGTCGGAGTCATGGCGTGAGATGCGCGTGATCGACGCGTCGAGCGTCGCGACGCCCTGCCACGGCGGCTTGAGCGGCAGGTACGCGGCGGCGGAGAGCGCGGGCGCCACGGCGGGCCGGACTGCGAAGGGCGTCACGATGGAATCGTGCACGAGCGCAGTACCGTACCGTGCGCCCACCGCGATGTGATACGCCACCTGGCTCGGCGCCTCGCGCGGAGCCCCGAGCGCCAGCAGGGAAATGAGAAATACCGTGAGCGTCTTCAGGATGCCGCTTCCGGCGCTTGGTCCCCTCCGCCTCCCGCTTGTCCTACGCCGAACCAGCGCAGGATTCCGGCCACGACAAGCAGGACGCCGTACATGCACACGATGAGCGGCCCCGTCACGAGGTCCCCCACATATGACACCACGACTGTCCCAGTAATGTCGCGACAATGCCGGCCCCCAGGGAGATCAGCACGAGCTTGTCAATATTACGCATGCGCTCGTCAATGTAGTTCCCCCCGTGTGAGACAATCCAGGGAGTGGCGGCGTTGGTCTACGACCATTCCCCGCCACTCTCAGTGAAGCCCAGGCGCGAAATGAGCGGCACGAAACGCACCTCGCCCGCAGGTCGTCCGTGCACGTCGGAGTCGGTGCGCTGATACACTCGGAGCTCCTGCGCCGCCATGTCCCCAATCGGAATCACGAGCCTTCCCCCCGGCGCCAGCTGTTCCAGTAAGGGGTGAGGGACGTCCGGGGCCGCGGCCGCGACGAGTACGCCGTTGAATGGCGCTGCTTCCGGCCACCCCTGCGCGCCGTCGCCGAGCCGCGTCTCGATATTCGTCAGCCCGAGGCGCCGAAATCGCTCTTCGGCTTCGACCAGCAGGTCGGGCAGACGTTCCACCGCATAGACCCGGCCGCACAGCAGTGCGAGCACCGCGGTTTGATATCCGGACCCCGCTCCGACCTCGAGCACCCGGTCGTGGCGGTGCGGCGCCAGCATGTCCGTCATCAGGGCGACCACGAACGGCTGGGAAATCGTTTGCCCGTTGCCGATGGGGAGTGGGGCATCGGCATAGGCCTCCGCGCGCAGCGCGGGCGAGACGAACCACTCGCGCGGTATCCGCGCCATGGCGGCAAGCACCCGGCGATTCCGGATGCCCCGATGCACCAGCTGCCTGGCAATCATGCGGCGCCGCTCGCGGTAGCTCTCGGGGGCGGGGGGGCGTGCTTGCCCTGTCATATCCATTGAACTATACCTTTCCCCGCCGCGAGCGCAGGGGGCATTGAGTGTCGACGGAAACGCGCGCTTCTATCCTGTTGCTGGGCCACGCCGCCGGCGTCGAAGAGCGCCTGATCCAGGACGACTTCGACGTCCGGGCCGACGGGGTGGGGAAGGCACCGCCTGATCTCATTGTCTACGCGGTTCCAGACCGCACTCCGGCGCTGGCGGAGGAGATCCGGACGCTGGCCACCTCGGCCCAATACGACGGCGCGCCGATTGTCGTGTTGGTGGGGAACGGCGGGGCTCAGGCCATCGCCACCGCGCTGATGGCGGGTGCGCACGACGCCCTGGCGAATCCGGTTGACCTGAACGAGCTGGTTGGTCGCATTACCGCGCAGCTGCGTACTCACGCCGCGCTGCGCGAAGCCCGCGAAGCGGTGCGCGCCCGCGATCTGCTGTTCGACATCTTCCAGGAAGTCTCCGCCGTGCTGCGCGCCGATGAGATCTTCCAGACGCTCGTCCGCCGGGTCGGGCAGGCATTCGGGCTGACACACTGCTCGTTCGTGTTGACGGCGCCGGGGGAAGACCGGGGACGCGTCGTGGCGGTGTACGAGAACCCATCGATCCGCGATCTGCGCGTGGACCTGGGACGGTATCCCGAGATTCAGGAGGCGATTCGGACCGAGCAGCCGGTGATCGTCCATGACGTGAAGCAGCACCCGCTGTTCGAAGCGATTCGCCAGCGCTGGCTCGACCAGCAGATCGAGGTGAACGTCAAATCCGCGGTGGCGCTGCCGGTGTTCGTGCAGGGCCGCGCCGCGGGCGTGTTCTTCCTGCGGACGGTCGAAGGGGATCCCCACCTTCGCCCCAAGGACGTCGCGTTCGCGAACACCATCGCGCAGGCCGCCACCCGCGTGCTCGAGAACGAAGAGCGCCGCGCCGCCATTTACCGCCGCCAAATCAGCGCGGGACTGACGGACGTTCTTACAGGCTGCGCGAGTCTCGACTCGCTGGATCGGCGCATGCGGGATGAGTTCGAGCGGGCGCGCCGTTACGAGCTGCGGTTCGCGCTCGTGCTCCTAGACATCGACCGCCTGCGTCAGGTGAACGAAACGCTCGGGCAGGCGGCCGGTGATCGCGTGCTCGCGGAAATCGGCTCGATGCTGCAGCGCGAAATCCGGGCTCCCGACTTCGTGGCCCGCTACGGGGGCGACGAGTTCGCGCTTCTCCTGCCGGAAACGGACGCAGCCGGTGCGCGGCGTTTCGTGGAGCGCTTGCGGCAGGTCCTGGGCAGGCACACGTTCCCGGACCTCGGGCCGGGCCGGGTCCCGGCGCTTTCGGCCGGCATCGTGGCGCTCCCGCACGCGGAGGTGCTGCGCGCCGAAGATCTTTTCGGGCTCGCGGAAGCGGCGCTGGCCCGGGGCAAAACGGAGCCGGATCGCATCGGAGCCTGACGATGGACCGTCAGTCGAGCGTCTTGTGGAATCGCCGGACGGCGACCACGATCAGGAGCGCCGCGAATCCGGCCAGAACCGCGATTTCCCGCCACAGTGCATCGATTCCCACTCCTTTGAGCAGGATGCCGCGCAGGACTTTCAGGAAGTACGTGAGCGGGAGCGCCAGCCCCACCCACTGAAACACCGTCGGCATCGCCTGCCTCGGAAACATGAACCCGGACAGCAGGATGTTCGGAAGGACGAACATGAAGGCGAGCTGGATCGCCTGCTGCTGTGTTCGGACCAGTGTCGAGATGACGAGCCCGTAGCCCAGGCTCGCGACCACGAACAACAACGCCACCAGGTACAAGAGGAGCACGTTGCCCGTGAGCGGCACGTCGAAGACGAACCGTCCCACGAACAGCACCGCGGTCATCTGGACGATGCCCACGCCGATGTACGGCGCGATTTTCCCCAGCATCAACTCCGTCTTGGTGATCGGGGTGACGATGAGCTGCTCGAGCGTGCCGCGCTCGCGCTCCCGCACGATCGCCATCGCGGTGATCAGGACCATCGTGAGGGTGAGAATGACGCCGACGAGGCCGGGCACGATGTAGTTGGGACTGCGGAGCCCGGGATTGTAGCGCGGCCGCACGCGCGCTTCGATGGGAACCCCGGCGCGCCGCGCGGCGCGGCCCAGAATCTCGAGATTGCGCACCTGCGCCACGCCTGCCGCGGCGCCGATCGCCGATTGCGAGGACAGGGGATCGGCGGCGTCCACGATGACCTGGACGGTCGCCGTCTCGCCGCGCGCCAGGCGGCGGGGATAATCGTACGGCACGACGATGCCGGCCTGGGCGTCGCCGCGCGCAATCGCCTGGTCGAGGCCCGGCATCCCGTTCACGCTGCCGATCAACCGGAAATTGCCGGTGTTCTCGAACGCCGCGATCAAGTCGCGACTCTCGGGCGTGCGCGACTCGTCGAATACCACCGTGGGAAGGTGTCGCACGTCGGTCTGGATCGCGTATCCGAACAGCAGCAGCTGAGCGACCGGCAGCGCCGTCATGATGGCGAGCGACAGCCGATCGCGCCGCATCTGGATGAATTCCTTCCAGAACATCGGCCAGAAATGCGGCATGATCACTCGTTGCGCTCCTGCAGGATGATGAACGCGTCCTCGAGCGTTTTCCCGCCGCCGCCCACCTGCGCCGCGACCTCCGCCGGCGTTCCGAGCGCGATGAGCCGTCCCCCGCTCATCATGGCGATCCGGCCGCAGCGTTCCGCCTCGTCCATGTAGTGCGTCGTCACGAGCACGGTGGTGCCGCGTCGGGCGAGATCGTGGATGGCGCTCCAGAAGTTGCGGCGGGCGGCCGGATCGACTCCCGCCGTGGGCTCATCGAGGAACAGCACCGGCGGTTGATGCAGCAGCGCGCAGGCGAGCGCGACCCGCTGCTTCCATCCTCCGGACAGCTGCCCCACGAGCTGCCCGAGCCGCCCCTCGAGCCCGAGAAAGTCCACGACCGCGTCGAGCCGGGTGGCCCGACGGGCGCCCGAGAGTCCGTAGATCCCGGCGTAAAACGTGAGATTCTCGCTCACCGTCAGGTCTTCGTACAACCCGAACCGCTGCGACATGTAGCCGATTCGCGTCTTCACCTGCTCCGGCGCCCCGGCGACGTTGATCCCGTCGATCGTGGCCCAGCCTTCCGAGGGCTCGAGCAGGCCGCACAGCATCCGGATG
>DATIWU010000081.1:0-38936 GCA_035519195.1 Gemmatimonadales bacterium | reverse complement strand
AAGCCGGAAGTCGCGATCGCAAGGCCCAGGGGCAGAATCGCGAGAGCGTCGTCTGGTAGCGTGGCGGGAGAGACTGCTCGACTGATTGCCACTGCTGATCGGTTCATCCGTGTCAGACCAAATGCCGCGACCCCACACGTCAAATTGAGCATCACCGCGATCGCATTGGTTGTCGTGATGCCGAGGTGAGGTACTGCCCAGAGATCGACCAATACGCAGCCCAGGGCGGCGCCCAAGGTGTTGATGCCGTAGAGCAAACCAATGCGCCAACCGGCATGGCCGACCGACCCACTAAGCAGGAAACGAATAAGGAGGGTTAACGTGGCGCCCATGAGAATGGTCACCGGCCCGACAAGAACGGTGGCGATCACGTAGCGCCACAGATATGACGATCCGGTGAGCTCGAGCCAACCGTGTGCTGCGACTCGATAGTGTGAAACCAGAGGAGAGAAGCTCTCGAGATGCGGAATGAGCAGGGACAAGAGAAACGCCGCCACTGCTATTCCCACTTCCGCGCAGGAATACCAAAGCAACGCGGCGGACGAATGTACGGCATGAATCTTGTCAATCAGGCGGCCCGCGACATAGGCGCCTAGTCCCAAACCAAATACAAAGGTGCCGGATACGAGAGCCGCTGATTGGACGGTGTTGCCGAACAGCTGTCCGAACTCGCGAACCCAAATGAGTTGATAGACGAGTCCAGAAATGCCCGAAAGAAGGAAGATGACGTAAATCGCTACGGCCACGACCGTGGTCCTACAACAACTTCGCCACGAGCCGCGACAGCTCGCCAAGCTGCGTGGCATCCGCGCTCAGGGCTTCGGCGCTCGCCTGGTCCGCGGCCTCGGTCGCGTGGGAGAGCAGTTGCTCGCCCGCTCGGGTGAGCGAAGCGAACCCGACCCGCGCGTCGTTCTTGTCGATCTCGCGTTTCACGAGGCCGATTTTCTCGAGCGGGATCAAGGCGCGTGTCACCGCGGCCGGGGTCAGGCCCAGCGCCTCGGCGAGATCGACGCGGCGCAGCCTGCCCGCGGACGCGTGTGCGAGGGCCTGGAGGATCGCGAAATCCCCGAAGCTCACGCCGTGCAGCGCGCCGAGGCGGCCGTCGAGCCGGCGGACCAGTCGCGCGTAGGCGCGCGAGAGCTCGAGGCAGAGAGTGAGAGATGATTGAGACATATTTGATATGTCAAACATATATCCCGTGGCAGCGAACTGGAAGGGCATAGCTGCTCGAACTCATTTCTTTCGGTTCATGTACTGCTCGTTCCAGTCGACCGGAAAGCTCTGGCCGCAGCGCGCGCACCCCATGCTGGCGGGCGAGCCGAACAGCGGGGCACGGTTGCCGCAACTCGGGCAGACAGCATAGTGGCTCCCCCAGCTGGCTGGAAGGAGCAGTGAAGCATTGGGAGGGCGGGGGACGACGGTCCAATGATCGGGATGGTGATCCGCGAGATCCGTCAGCGCGCGGGATACTACCACGCGCCGGCCGTTCACTTCAATCGTGACGGTGTCGTCGCTGAGCACCGTGACGCGGTACCACGCGCCACGCCGTAATGGATGGGGCCCCACCGCCTTGAGGCGGGCCCAGTGCGACGGTGCCGAGCCGGTATCGTCCAATGCTCCGCTCCCGCGTCCTGCTGGTACGCTTTGAAAAAAAGAGCCGCAGCGGGGGCTGCGGCTCCGAGCCACATTCAGTCGCGCGCCATACGCTTCCGGCTACTGTTGATCGAGCCCCCGCGCGCTCGCCGGGGGGCACGGCACCGGGAGGCCCTGATTGAGTCCGCCCGGGGGGAAGCATACGTTCGCGCCTCCCGTTCCGCCATTGCCCATCACCGTTGTCAGGAGAAGGGCGGAGCCAATCGCCGCCGCTCCGACCACGAGCATCGTCTTTCCGGTGTTCGCTTCTTTGGCTTTCATCATCTGCACGCTGGAGACCGGAATCTCGAGGTATGCCCCGGTCTTTCCCGCGAAGCCCACCAGCGTATCGCCGCTGTCACCCTTGATTTGTGGGTTGTACAACTCCACGACGTTCTTGTCAGTGGTCGTGACCCACACGTGGCCTGGCGACCTCATCGAGACGTACTCCGCCGGATACCCGACGGTGGCGGTCGATGTACACGCCGCGACGATCGCCAGAAGTCCCAGACCTGCTGCGATACAGAGGTTGTTCATGCGACGACCCTCCCGGTCCTCTGCTGCATGGTTATGCAGAACTAACTCCCTCAACGTACATCACCCTTGCTGAGCCGTCCAGTCTGAAACCATGCGCAAATAGCGGGCCTTTCCAAGTGTTAGGTCGTTGACTCACAAACACTACGGACGTTCCTTTGAGAACGTGCGCCTGCTCATCGTTGTCCTTGCCGTGGGTTGCGTCGCGTGTCATTCGCTGCGGCCGGTGTCTCCCACCCAGTTGAATCCCGAGCACTCCTACAACCGGGTCTGGGTCACTGGGGCGGACCAATCGGTGGTCAGCCTCGAGGACCCGGAGGTGGCGCACGACACGTTGACGGGAATCGTGAATGGTGAGCCAGAGCGCATCGCGCTCGATGACGTCGTCACGATCCTGGCGCGTCAGCCAGACGCGGCGAAGACCGCGGCCGTCGCGCTCATCGCGGGCGGCGCGACGCTCGCCGGTCTGTGGTACATGGAGCACCGGCCCGATGTGGGAGATGCCGGCGTGTGTACGAACGGGATACTCGATATGGGCGTCGCCCCGGGCTCGCAGTACATCCCCTGCTGCCAGATTACGAACACAACCCCCTGTTAGCTGCGTGCTCCGCTGCTGTGCGCTTCCGCTTCAACATCGTAACACCCGTGACACCGGCTGCACCTGAGCTGTCGCACATGCTGGCGCAGCCACACCCGCCTCGCCGCACGTGGGACAGACCACGTATGGGCCACCCCATAGCTACGCCGAAGCGGACTTGATTCGAGCGCGCCGGGACTCGGCCAGACGCGCCATATCCGTCAGCCAGCGCGGCGCCGAGAGGTGTCGAATTTCGTACGCCTCGGCGATCAGCGCGGCCACGTCTTTCGCGAGCGTGCCGGCCTGTCTCGGCGTGAGATCGGCGGCGACCTCATTCAGCAGCTTGATAAAGCGTCCTTCCGAGGGCGTTCGGCGCTTAGGATCACGCCGGGCGATCCAGCGCTCGAGCTTGAGACAGGTGGCGGGACGCGCGGCGGCTCCATTGATGAAGTTCCGCAACCCGTTCGGGCTGATGGAGATCTCACGCGCGGCCTGGCGCAAGGATGTCTGGACCACGGCGCGCGCGATTGCGCCACGTAATAGTTCCACCGGCAGGGTGGGCGGGACCCAGCGGCTGGTGTTGGTCATTGGAACCAAATTCGCGACCGCATACTCTAATATACCCTTCGATGTACCCAATGGTGGTGCAGGCGCCGCGCGTTGACGGGCGCCATTCGGCCCGCTAGAAATGAACCGGCGGCGATCGGCTCCAAACCAGAATCGAGGGTGGTACTCGCCCGTGAGTCATCGGATTGCGCGCAGTGTACTCGTGGCCGTGGCCCTGACCGCCTGCGGCCCCCGGCCGTGGTGGACCGCGTCGCAGGTTCACCCGACCCACCCCGGGGCGGCTCCCTACGACTCCCGCGAGATCTACCGCTCCATGGGCTATCTCGTGGATACGGCGCAGCTCCGATTCGTGGGGTCGCTGCGGTACCTGGCCGCGCCGACCCCCGATTCGACGATCGTCGTGTTCGGCCTGTCGCTCTCGAATCGCGCGCTGAGTTTCCGCACTCAGGGATCGGATTTCGTGGGTCGGTACCACGTCGATATCTCGTTCAGCGGCGATTCGGGATACGCGCGGGACGTGTCGCGCGACGAGACCGTGAAGGTCCATAGCGTCGTCGAGACGCAGCGCACGGACGAGAGCATCATTTATCAGGAAAACATTCCGATCCGGCCGGGGATCTACGGGGTGAGCGTCGTGGTCCGCGATCTCCAGAGCCCCGCCCACGGCAGTCACGAGATCCGGGACACGGTGCCCCGGTTCGACGGTCCGTCGCTCGGAACGCCGATTCCGATTTACCAAGGCCACGGTCGCGCCAGTCTCGCCGACTTTCCCGATCTCGTCATCAATCCGCGCGGGACCGTGCTCACCGGTCCCGACTCACTGCACTTCTATATCGAAGGGTATCACTTGCCCCCGGGCACGAAGCTCGCCGCGTGGGTCATGGACCGCGATTCAGTCCCATTCTGGCAGGACACCGTCACGCTCGAACCCCGCGACCGCAACGGGACGTTGCAGACCGCCAAGGTGGCGATCGGGCCGGGCGTGTTACCGCTCGGGAGTGATGTCCTTTGGTTGTCGGCGATCGGAAGCGATTCGGATATCGCGGTGGGGTATACGCCGTTTCTCGTGAGCTTCTCCGATCGCTGGGCCGTTGCATCGTGGGATCAGATGCTCAGCCTGTTCAAGTTTTTCGACCGGCAGGACCTGGTGACCGAGCTGCGGAATGCAAGCAAGGCCGACCGTATCGACGCCTGGCGTCAGTTCAACCGGAGCTCCGACACTGTTCCCACGACGCGACAGAACGAGGCGCTGGATGGCTACCTGCAGCGGCTGGAAACCGCCAATCGTCGCTTCCAGGAGTTCGTGGATGCGGGCTGGCTGACTGACCGGGGCGAAGTCTACATTACTCTAGGCGAGCCTGACCGGGCTTCCGAGGTCCCGGGCAAGATGGGCGGCGCGGTGAAATGGGAATACGACCATCCCCACGTCACGCTCTACTTCGAGGACCAGAGCGGGCTCGGCCAGTACAAGCTCACTCCGGAATCACGCGAGGACTATCAGACGGCATTGAACTCATTACACCGGACCTCGGGAGCTACCGGGAGCCGGGAAACAGGAGATGGGAAATGAGACGAGTGCCTGCCGCCGTGGTCGCGCGCGGGGCGGTGGCCGTAGTGATACTGCTGGCCGGATGCACCTCGATGAAAAAAGTGAAGGATCCGACGAACTACATCACAACGGTACGGCCGAAACTGGTCCGCGTCACGGAGACGAACGGCAGCAAGCTGTCCGTCGTCGGGGCGCAGGTCGAGGGAGACACGATCTCCGGGTTCGTCGATCAGCCGAACGGCGTGATGCACCAGTACACCGAGATTCCGCTCCAGCAGGTGACGGAGGTGGAAGCGCAGCAGTGGGCTCATGAGAAGACCTTGCTGGCGGTGGGAGGAGGCCTCGCCGCCTCGGCGGGGATCATTTACCTCTACGTCAAGCAGGCGGAAGGCCAAGGCGCCGGCAACTACTGCAATACCGGGCTGTACACGGGGGGGGCGGCCTGCCCGTTTCCCTCCGATAGCGGCCACTAGGGGCAAGATGGTCACCCTTGCAGGATCGCTCGATGGGTAGGATATTGCACCCCTTCAAAGGGTTCCCTGCCGTAGTGTAGGGTCCAGCGTTGCGAAGATTTGACGCCCTGTTCAACGACCGGTGGTTCCCACGAGGCCGGCCTACAAGGAGACTGTACGATATGTCCAGACGCACCGACTCACGTTCCCGTTCGGCCGCCGCGGGCGCCGCGCTTCTCTTGTTCGCGCTGGCCAGCGGCGCTTGCACCTCGATGTCGCCGGTGAAGGAGCCGACCAACTACATCGAATCGGTCACACCGAAGATGATTCGCGTGACCCGCACCGACGGGCAGAAGTTCACGATGATCGGTGCGCACATCTCGGGCGACACGCTCATGGGCTTCACGGAGCGGCCGGGCGGCGCCATGGGTGAATTCACGGAATTGCCGATTGGCGATGTGAAAGTGGTCGAGGCTCAGCAGTACGCCCACGGCAAGACCGCGCTGGCCATCATCGGTGGTGTCGGCGCCTGGGCATTGATTACGTACGGCTACGTGAAGGTGATCGAAAGCAACAGCGCGAAGTAAACGTCGGCGCAGGGCTTCGATCGAAAGCGGCGGTCCGGTTCAATGGACCGCCGCTTTGCCGTTGGCGATTCTCGTGCGGTTCCGGCCCTCGTCTTTCGCCACGTACAGGGCGCGATCGGCGGCCTGAATGACCTGCTCCGGTGAGCCGTGCCGGCTGTTCGGGGCCGCGACGCCGATGCTCACTGTGATCGAGACTTCCTTCCGCGCGCTGCGGCGTTTGGGCGTATCCGGTCTGCGGCGGGGCCGCAAGCGCCGCCGAATGGTGAACGTGCTGTCGGCCACGGCGCGGCGCACGGTCTCGAGATGCGGCAGCGCGTCCTCGACGCTCTTGCCGGGGAAGAGGATCGCGAATTCCTCGCCGCCGTAGCGATACGCGCGGCCCCCCCCGTCGACACTCCCGAGCTTCGCCGCCACCATCCGCAAGACCTGGTCGCCGACATCGTGGCCGTACTTGTCGTTGAACTGCTTGAAATGGTCGACATCGATCATCGCCACCGCGTATTGCCCGCCGAGCTGGGCCATCGCTTCCGACAGCGCCCGGCGGGCCGGCAATTGCGTGAGCCCGTCCTGATACGCGAGCAGGTACGATGCCTCGATCACCGCGACCACGAGCATCAACCCGGCCGCCCCGAGATAGAGAGCGGGCCCCGGGCCGGCACGGTACACGGTAAAGGCGGCTCCGGTGGTGGCGAGCGCCCACAGGACCGTACGGCGCGACGGCGATGGCACGAACACCAGGACGACTGCGAGCGCCACCGCGAACGCGACAATTCCGGACTGTGCCAGCGGAAGTTTGCCGAGCCACCGAAGGTGTACCAGGGCGCGGCCGAGCCATGCGGCGGTTGCGGGCGCGGCCGTGCGCCGGAAGACTTCGACGATCACCACCTGGAGACCGATGAACACGAGTCGCACGAGGCCGCGCCAGGTCGTGATGCGCCGTTCCGGCAGCAACGCGAGTGCGGCGATATTCAAGGGGACGAGAACGGCGGTGGCGTTATAGATCACGCGCGCGCCTACGGCGTCGGTCAGCGCCACCGATTCCCGAATCGCCCAGTTGGCGAGCGCCAGGATCACGAGCGCGAGCAGCACCCGACTCCGCTGAAACCGCCAGGCGAAGAGTCCTCCCACGATCGCCACGGCATAGGGGGCGAACCAGATGAAGTCGGGGAGCGCCTGGCGAAGCCGTGGCACCGCCGCGAAGAGGAGGGTGGCGGTGAACAGGATGCCTTCCGGCACGGCCCAGGACACGGCTCTTTTCACGGCTCTACGGTATGTATCTCGCGGGCGGGGTCAACCGCGCAGCGGGTTGCTCCCTCCTTCAGGGCTGGTGATATTCTTCGGCCGGCAGCGATGCGGCGGTATCGTCTAGGGGACTAGGACGGAGCCCTCTCAAGGCTCAAACACGGGTTCGAATCCCGTTACCGCTATGAACCGCAACTACGTCCAGGGACACCGCCTCCATCGTCTAACGGTTAGGACACCACTCTTTCAAGGTGGGAACAGGGGTTCGATTCCCCTTGGAGGCATTCCCGCATGGCCCGTGTTCCCACCCTCGCGCGCGCCAAACGCTGGCTGATCCCGGCGCTCGGCGCGCTCGTGCTGTACAGCGGCTTCGGGTTTCTCGTTGCTCCGGGACTAGTGCGCACCCGGCTCGTGAAAACCGCCGCTGCCTCGACCCATCGCCGCGTTGCATTGGGCAAAGTTTCCGTGAACCCGTTCGTGTTATCGGTGACGCTGCGCGACTTCGTGATCGCCGATCGCAACGGCGAGCGGTTGTTCTCGTGCGACACGCTGTACCTCAACTTTCAGCTCAGCTCGCTGGTGCGCCGCGCCTACACGTTCGCCGAAGTGCGGCTTGCCGCGCCGTACCTGCGCACCCTGGTGCGCGCGGACGGGACGGTCAATCTGCAGGACGTCATCCCGCCGACCGCCGCGAGCGACTCGAACGCTCCGCCCTCCAAGCCCATCCCGGTACTGCTGTTTCACATCGGTATCGTGCGCGGGCAGCTCGTGTACGAGAACCGCCAGCGTACCACGCCGTTCGTGGCGCGCATCGATCCGCTCAATCTGTCGCTCCGCGACCTCACGACACGTCCGTTGGAACAGGGCGTCTATCAGTTCGAAGCGGCCACCGATCGCGGCGAGCGGCTCGCGTGGCGCGGCGCGATCAGCATCGTGCCGGTGCGCTCCTCGGGCCACCTTGACCTGTCCGGATTCCAGGCGCGGAGCTTCTGGCGCTACGAGCAGGACGTGGTGAACTACGACGTCACGGGTGGACGCGCGCGGTTCGCCGCGGATTACAAGCTCGATCTGTCGGTCACGCCGCCCGTGTTCGTGCTGCGGAATGGGGAAGGGCAGGTCGACTCGCTCGCGCTCTCCGACCGGCGTACCGGCGCCACCGCCGCGACCGTCGCGCTCGCGGCCGTGCGCGGGCTCGAGGCGGACGTCACGCATCGGGTGCTACGCATCGCCGATGTGCGGACGAGCGGCGGCACCGTGAGCGGCACCTACGGCACCGACAGCACGTTTTCCCTGGCGACCCTGTTTCTGCCGCGCGTCGATCCCAAGGCGCCCGTGGATTCCGGCCCAGACTGGAAAGTCGATCTGGTGCGGCTCGCGATCGACAGCTACGTGGTGAACATCGAGGACCGCACCACGCGCCCCGTGGCACGACTGGCGCTCGCCCCCTTCGCGCTCACGCTCGAGAACTATCGCTACGGGATGCCGGGCGATGCCCGCGTGGATCTGCGCTTCGGTGTCGACCACCATGGATCGGTGGCGATCACGGGGGCGTACACTCCAGAGCCGTTGGCGACCGCGCTCGACGTACGGCTCGATGCAGTGCCGTTGCGGCCGTTTCAACCGTACGTCAACACGCTGGGCCGCCTGATTCTCAGGTCCGGTACGTTGTCTCTTGCCGGCCGCGCCACGTATCACACCCGCGGCACCAGGGGCGACGCCGCCTTTCAGGGCGGCCTGCATATCGATGGCCTGCGTGCCGTTGATCCCGCGTTGCAGGAGGACTTCACGCGCTGGAACAGGCTGGAGGTCAATAAAATCGCGTATCGCTCAGCACCGGCCTCGCTCGCGATCGGGTCGATCGTGACGCGAGGACTGTATCTCCGCGCCATCGTCGGCCCTAATCGCGTCACGAACATCCAGGACATCTTCAGCCCGCCGAGCGATACGGCCTCCCCGTCAACGGAAGCCGCGCCGGACAGCGCCGGCGGTGGAGCAGCCGACACCACCACGGTCGCGCCTGACACCGCACCGCCGCCGGTTGCGCCGTCCGCGCCGGCCGCGCCGGCCGCCACCACGACCATGGCGACGCGCGTGGATGAGATCCGAGTCGTCGATGGCACCCTCAATTTCTCGGACTATTCGCTCACGCCCAACTTCACCGTCAGCATCGCGGGGCTCGCGGGCGCCATCACCGGGCTCTCGTCCGACCAGCCCGCGAGCGGCGACGTGGACCTCGCGGGCCGGGTGGATCGGTACGCGCCCGCGACCATCAAGGGTCAGGTCAACCCGCTCAGCGCGCAGGCGTACACCGATCTCACCCTCAACTTCCAGGGCATCGAGCTCACCACGTTCACGCCGTACTCGGGCAAATTCGCGGGCTACAAGATCGACAAGGGCAAGCTGACGCTCGTGCTGCACTACAAGCTCAACCAGCGGATGCTGGTCGGGGAGAATCACATCGTGCTGGACCAGCTCACGCTGGGCGAGAAGGTGCAGAGTCCCGACGCCACGAGCCTGCCGGTCAAGCTTGCCGTGGCGCTGCTCAAGGACTCGCACGGCGTGATCGACCTCAACATTCCCGTGAGCGGCAACCTCGACGATCCGCATTTCCGCGTGATGCCGCTCGTCCTGAAGGCGCTGGTGCGGCTGTTCGTAAAAGTCGTGACGTCGCCGTTCCATCTGCTCGGCTCATTGTTCGGTGGCAAGGGCGATGGCGGCGATCTGGCGTACGTGGCATTCAGTCCGGGATCGGATACGCTCCACGCGGCCGAGGCCGCCAAGCTCGATACCCTGGCGCGCGCGCTGGAGCAGCGCCCGGGATTGACATTGGGGATTCGAGGAACGGTCGCGCCCGCGGTGGATCAGGAAGCGCTGGCGATGCGAGCGGTGCTGCTCGAGCTGCGCCACGGCGACTCGACCGCCGTGGGACCGGCGCTGCCCGAGGAAGCGGGCCGGCTCGGCAAGATGTACCGCCGGCAATTCAACGAGGATCCGGCCAAGCTCGTACCCGCGACGGATTCTCTGGGCAACAAACTGCCGAAGGCCGAGCGCCAGGCGCGCATCGCGCAGGCCGCGCTCGCGCGGCTCGTGAGCCAGTACCGCCTGCCGGACGACGCATTGCCGTCGCTCGCCCGGCGCCGAGCCGCGCGCGTCAAGGAGCGCCTGGTCTTGGTCGACAGCATCGCGGAGCCGCGTCTGTATCTCCAGGGTGTAGACACAACGGGGAGCGTGGAAGCGGGTGCGGTGAGAATGCAGCTGGCGTTGGACGCCCGCTAGCTTGTCTCTGCATGGGGGATCAGTGATCTTTCTCGACGCCTTTTTCTTGACGTCTTTTGTTTTTTTTGTCCGGCGCCGATAGCTCAATTGGTAGAGCAACTGACTCTTAATCAGTAGGTTCTCGGTTCGATTCCGAGTCGGCGCATTTCCGCAACTCCCCCGCCGTTCCGCCCTGCCTCCGTCACTGGACCACGCGCACGGGGGTGAGGCTCTGGGTCATCGTCCCGTCGCCGAGCTGGCCGAGGTGGTTCAAGCCCCAGCAGTAGGCGGCGCCCGCGGCTGTAACCCCGCAGCTGTGCTCGTTTCCTGCTGTCACGGCCGCGAGCGATACGCCTGCGGGTGCGGCCACTGCCACACGGCTCGACTCGTCGGTCGTGGTGCCGTCGCCCAGTTGGCCAAAGAGGTTGAAGCCCCAGCAGTAGGAGGCGCCCGAGGCGGTGACGGCGCAGGTATGATCATTTCCGGGGCTCACTGAAACGAAGGTTACGGTCCCCCCGAGCGCTGTGGGGGTCACCCGCGTGGTTGTGGTGCCGTCGCCGACCTGGCCGTAGTCGTTCCTACCCCAGCAGTACCCGGCGCCCGCGGCGTCGACCCCGCAGGCATGACCGCTCCCGGCGTTCACCTTGGTCAAGGTCACGCCCCCCGCCACCGGCACAGGGCTTGAACGATTCGTCGTGGTCCCGTCCCCGAGTCCGCCGTCGACATTGTAACCCCAGCAGTACGCAGCGCCCGCCGCCGTGAGCGCGCAGGTCTGGCCGCCCGCGCTCACAGCGGTGAAGCTGACGCCCGTCGGCGCGGCGACGGGCACCGGAAGCAATCGGCCGGTGGTAGTCCCGTCGCCGAGCTCGCCGTATTGGTTGCCACCCCAACAATACGCGGCGCCGGCCGCCGTGACCGCGCAGGTGTGAGTGTTGCCGGCGCTCACCGCGGCGAAGCTCACGCCGCCCGTTACGAGGACGGGGGTCGAGCGGTCGATCGTGGTCCCGTCGCCGAGCTGGCCGTCTCCGTTATCGCCCCAACAATAGGCAGCGCCCGCGGTGGTGACCGCGCAGGCGTGGTAGAGGCCGGCGCTCACGGCGACGAAGGTCACGCTCGGCGGAGTCGCGACCAGCACGGGGCTCGGTTGATCGCTTGCCGTCCCGCTACCAACTCGGCCGCGGTAGCCCCAGCAGTAGACGTGACCTCCGATGGTAAGGCCGCACGTATGGGCGAAGCCGGCGCTGACGGCGGTGAAGGTGAGCTTGACGTTGAATGGGGCGCTCGTCGCCCCTGTGCGGCCAGCCGCGCTCGCTGCGAGGGTGTAGCCGCTTCCAGGTCGGTCAACCCGCAGATTGGTGAACGTGGCTACTCCCTGTGTCGCTGCCACGGTCAGCGCGCCCGACAGCGCTCCTGCGCCCGGATTGGCCGCGAGCGCTAGCGTGACTGAGTCGCTCGCCGTCGTCACCGCGTTCCCAGAGGCGTCTTGGATCGCCACCTGGACTGCCGGGGCGATCGGCTGGGCGCCCGCCCCGTTGGTGGGCTGCACCGTGAACACCAGCTTGGTGACGGCTGCTGGCTGGGCCGGCTGCGTCGGGCTCTGTCCGCCGCCGCAGCCGATGATGGCGGCTGCCAACGGGAGAAGCGACTGGGGCGCGCGGCGTAGACGAACGGGGTTCGTAGGATCCTCCTCGGCCATCCCGCACGTTCCGGACGTCCGGTGGCACGAGGGCTCGTTGGGCACACGTACGTCTTCTCGTGGGAAATGTCAAGATCGCCATGCGCCGGTTGGACGAAGTCTGCACGGGCTCGACGTCTCCGAAACCGAGCAACACCTCCATGGTGTCGATTGTGGTGTCGATTGAATGCGGTAGGACGCGGTACTTTGAACCCGATACCCGGGCAAATCGCGTGGGCCGTCACCGAAATAGCGGTAAAACGTCGGAATCGTGGCCGTTCCTGCGCCGCCTCTTAATCAGTAGGTTCTCGGTTCGATTCCGGGTCGGCGCATGAAGGACTTAGCTCGCCACAGTGGCAGCAAGCTCCGTAGCCTCGCTGCATCCTCCTTCAAAAGCTTTCAATCTCGTGGCGCTCGTACGAATCGGGCGCCTGTCGAGCGTTCGTACGCCTGGACACCCGTGAGGTGGCGCCAAACTGAAACATCGGAATCACGCTGCGTGCCCGAGGTCACCGAAGTAGCGGCCGCTATTGCCATATGCTGAGCCCCCTTTGCCGTCAATTGGGGCGTACCGATGTGCCCTCTGGACATGACCCCTGACCCGTTCTGGTTTGGGGGAAGGTACTGGGAACTCGCCCCGCAAGGTGATGGCGTCTGGCTCGCCCGCTCGTGTGGCGGGCCCCCAACGGACCCGCCAGCGCACGCCGTCAGATTCGCGACGACCGGGTCACTGATCACCGCCGCACAGACCGCGATACTCCTCGCCGGATGCCTCCGGGGGCTGTGCGTGTGCCGCCAAACGAATCTCGCAGCAAGCAGTGGGTGCTAAAGGACCCTACCGATTCCATCTGCCTAGGGGCCGTTTTCATCTCGACCCCTCAGTTCTGCGGAGCGCCCTCCGCGATCCAGCGTCCGATCATGCGAATCGTCTGCTGGGGCAAGGGCGGAAAGCCCTGCGGCATCTGGCAGCGCGTGGCGCAGTCGTGGGCACGCGAACGTCGCCGGGCGACCCTCGCAGCGCGGTCCAGGCGATCAGGGTCATGCCCGTGGCCAGGAACAGGAGAGCGGCAGGGAGTGGACGCATGAGGTGTTACCTGTTTGGGGTCCGTGCACGACCGGCGCATTGGCCGGTCACTCAGGAAAGGCGAAGCGGAATGCTGGTGGCGGAACGACCGTCGTACGAGTGCATCAACGCAGACAGGTGACCAACCGCCGGGCTAGCGGCGTACGCCCGGCACGCTGAATGTGGCGACCGAATTCTTCTTGCTCCGTGATGTCGCGTACACTGCTCGCGGTCACAGTCCGAGATTTTTCCACGCGCACCTAGGTCTTCCCCTCGGTTCGATTCCCTGGTTCTGCGCATGATCCCGAGTTCTTGACACCCGCGAGACCGTGCGCAGGTTTACCGCCCCACTACAATCAAGAGGCACCGGGGTCCTCGTCTCCTCCGCGACGCGCTGATTCGACGCCACGAAGGTTCTTACAGCGAACGCCGAGCACCTCCGAACCGACCGTCATCGAGGAGGTTCTATGAAGCCTGCAGTGCGAATCGTGTCCGCTTCGTCGCTCTGTATTCTGGCGGCCGCGCTCGTAGCCGCTTGCGATAACACGCCACAGGCAACGGCTCCCATCGCCGTGCCCGCGTTCGGGCATAGCGTGAATCACGGCAATCCCGATTGTGCGCTCAATGGCCGTGGAGGTGCCAGCGGCCCCTATGACTTCCTGTGCGCGATCGAGATTCCCGGTAATCCGCTGACCAGCTCCCAGAAAACCTGGGTCGAGCAGTCGAACGCCCGCTACTTCGTGTCCGACGCGTCCAACAATGGCGTGGACGTTGTCGATGTCCGGACGCACACGTACATCGGCCGCGTTGGCGGGATGGCGGGCAACGTCGGGACCGGCGGGGGTACGGCCGCGACCAACGGTGCTGGGCCGAACAGCTTTGTGTCGGCGCCTGTCCTTCGTGGACGCGGTCATGATGACGACGACCATGGCTGGGGACACGACGACGAGCACGGTGGCTTCGACACAAGGGTGTTGTTCGTGTCCGATGGCAATGCGACGGTGCAGGTCGTGGACATGGAACGCCTGCAGATCCTCACGTCGATCAGCGTTGCCAAGTCCGACTGTGATGGCGGGACCGCGACGACGCACTTTTGCGGGCGCTCGAACGAAATCGATTACGATCCGGTGCACCACATTGTCGCGGTTTCCAATCCGAACCCACTGTCCTATGTGAAGTGCACCGCAGCCGGAGCGAATTGCACCACGGCCGCCGGGATCACCGCCGCCGGCGCGGCAATCCCGAGCTATCTCACGTTCATCTCGGCACGTCACCCGTACCGGATTCTGGGCCAGCTGTCGTTGGGCCCCGGCTCGGCCGAGGGGCACGTCTGGGTTCCCGTGCTGAACCGCTTCCTGCTGCCGATCACCGGCGCTGCGGGAGGCCCGTTCATCCAGACCATCAATCCGAGGACGATGACGATCGAATCGCAGCGCACGTACGATTGTGTCGCGCTCACGGGGACCGCGAGCAACGCCAGCAACAATCTTCGGGTGATCGGAAACAATCTGTGGGCACAGCTGTGCGGTCGTCCGATGCGACTGAATGCGCGAACCGGGGACGTCTTGAACGTGATCACCCAGGTGGGCACGGGGGATGAAGACTGGATCAACCGAGGCGACGGCACCTTCCTCGTGACCGGCAACGATGCCGTTACGGCCGTCTCCTCCGTGGGTATCATGAACGCGTTCACCGGTCAATGGCTGCAGAACGTCCCGAACATTGCGGGTGCGAGTCCATCCGCGTTCGCGGAGACGAACGAGATTTTTACCCGAGTGCTGTTTGCCGCGGCGACTGACGCGACCAACCGCTGTGTCGTCAAAGGCCAGGGCTGCGTCGTGGTCTTTGCGCGCACCGTTGTGCCCGGCCACAAACACTAGAAGGCGCGTTACGAAGCAATGGGGGCACGGCATACCGTGCCCCCATTTTTTCCCTAGTACCTCGTCCGAACAATTACTAGTCGTCAGACGTTGAATGTCGCGCGTCACACGCCGCAGGTCCGGGCATGTGACCCAAACAATTGGCAAGCATCCGACCCAATTCGCCGCCCACGCTTACTTGAGCGACGTCACAGAACAAATCGGGACCCACGTGAATCTTTGCGTCGTTGTACCGCAGCACTGCCGTATTCCCTAGTTCGGCAGGATCGCCCTCCGCACTCCTCTGCGGGAGCGCGACAAAGGCAAACCCGGCGAAAGCCGGCGACGCAAAGCCCCGAGGCTACCGCACGCCAGTCTGCGTGTTACGCCAGTCGAGCCGCCGAACCTCATGTCTCACCCTGAGGAGGGACCATGTCACCTCGACAGAGTCTCGCCGTATCGTTTTTCAGTTTGTGTTTTCTCGTCGCCGGATGCGAAACCAGCAACTCCAACCTCAACACCTCACCCCCCACGTCGTCTTCGTCAGATGAAATCATGCCAGCAGACTTGACGACGAACATGGCGCTGGCCACGGCCGCCGCTCTCGGCGCCCCACTCCACGGTCTGACCGCGGATGAGCAGGCGCGATTCGCAGCAGGCGTCGCGGAGTTTGAGGACGCAGAGGAACCGGATGAGGGGCTCGGCCCGGTGTTCAACGAGGCGTCGTGCTCCAGTTGTCACGCTGCGCCGCTGGGCGGCACGACCGGCCGGGCCGAGACCCGGTTCGGCCGAGTGTCCAACGGGATATTCGATCCGTTGGCCAATCTCGGTGGCTCACTCATTCAGGACCACGCGATCGGGTTGGTCCATACCTCCGCGGGGGACTTCACCTATGTGCCCGAGGTGGTGCCGCCGTCCGCGAACGTGGCCGCGCTCCGCATCACGACCCCGTTGTTCGGGCTCGGGCTGGTCGATGCGGTTCCCGACGCCGAGCTGCTCCAGCTCGCCCGCCTCGAGGCGCGCCTCGCGCCGTCAACCCAGGGGACCCCGAGCATGACGACGGAAATTCTCACCGGGAAAACGCGGGTGGGGCGGTTCGGATGGAAGGCGCAGAATCCGACTTTGCATCAGTTTGCGGGGGATGCCTACCTGAACGAGATGGGGATCACAAACCCCGAGTTCCCGAACGAGAACTGTCCCCAGGGGAACTGCGCCTCGCTCGCGTTTAACCCCCTTTCCGCCGTGAACGACACTGGCGATGGAGTCACGGCGTTCACGGACTTCATGTCGATGCTCGGACCACCGCGGCGCGGTGCGATCACGCGCACGACCATTGCGGGCGGCGCCGTGTTCGTTGGGATCGGCTGCGCCAACTGTCACACACCGATTCTCACCACGGGCGACAGCCCCATCGCGGCGCTGTCGCACAAGGCATTCCAGCCGTTTTCCGATTTCCTGCTGCACGACATGGGCAGTCTCGGCGACGGCATCACGCAGGGCAACGCGACCGGTCGCCTGATGCGGACGGCCCCGCTGTGGGGTCTCAGCTCACGGCCGGTATTCCTGCACGATGGGCGGGCAAGCACGCCGTCCCAGGCGATTCTGGCGCACGCTGGCCAGGGACAAAGGGCGCGTGACCGGTATGCCGCGCTCAGGCCCGGCGAACAAGCCGCGCTGCTGGCGTTCTTGAAGTCGCTGTAAGTCCGGCGCTACGGGTCCGCCCTCCTGGTGTCACCAGGAGGGCGCCCCGCAACCGGGCGCGTTGCTCTGCGCATTCTGGAGCGATACGATAGCCGCGAGCAGCGCGCGCTATGGCGTTGGAGCAAAGCGGTAGACGTCACCGTTCGCGGTCGTGATGTACAGCTCGCCCCGCGCATCTTCTCCGAAGGATGTGAGTCCCGCAAGCACTCCAAAGTCGGCGGAGTGGTCTCTGACATCCGCGGCGCTGCCGTGCTGCATCACGAAACTCCGTACCCAGCCGGCACAGTAGTCGCCGAAGAAATACCGTCCCTGGAGCGTGGGCAGAGCGGCGCCGCGATAGACGTAGCCCCCCGAGATCGAGCACGCGGGCCCGTGACCGTACTCGTACACGGGCAAGATACGGCCCGTCGTGACGCAGCCGCTCGCGGGGCTGTAGCAGTGCAGGCCTTCCATGACGTTCCAGCCGTAGTTGTGCCCGCCCTGATCTCCCGCCGGCGCGTAATCGACCTCTTCCCAGAGATTCTGCCCCACGTCGCCCAGGTAGAAGTCGCCGGTGGCTCGATCGAATGAGAAGCGCCACGGATTGCGCACGCCGTACGCCCACACCTCGGGCGCGGCCGGAGGTCGGCCGACGAACGGATTCCCGGGTGGAATGCCGTATGGCACGCCGCCATCCACGTCGATGCGGAGGATCTTCCCGAGGAGCTTCGTACTATCCTGTCCGCTCCCCAGCGCATCGCCCTCGCCCCCGCCGTCCCCGGTGCCGATATAGAGGTCGCCATCCGGCCCGAACAGCACGAGACCGCCGTTATGATTGCCGTACGTGGCATGCGGAATCGTGAGCAGCACCATTGCCGATGCCGGATCGGCGACGTTGGGATCGGACGTGACGTGATAGCGGGCGACGGTGAGAGCGCCGTTGGTCGCGGTATAGTCGACGTAGAAGAATCCGTTGGTCGCGTAGTGCGGATGAAACGCCATACTCAACAGGCCCCGCTCGCCGCCGTAGTCGATGAGGCTCGAGACCGTCAGGAATGGGGTCGGCACGAGCGTGTCGCGGCGCACCACGCGGATGGCGCCGCTTTGCTGGACCACGAAGATCCGACTGCTGTCCGCGGGCGGGGCCGTGACATAGAGCGCCGAGGTCAGGCCCGACGCCACCGTGGTCAATCCGGGATGCGTGATGCGCTCGCCCGCGAGGGTCGAGTTCGTGTTCTCGCAGGCGATGGCGAGATACGGGATGGCGGCGGCAATCATCCATCTCGCGTGGCGTATCGCGATATCGAGCATGCCAGGCCTCAGGAGGTGGCTCGGAGTATCGTATAGTAGCCGGGCTGAGGCCGGTGTGATCGTCCACACCGGAACTTCGTTCAGGAAGTCAGCAACGGGTTGCTCGATCCCATGTTAGTATGAGTGACATATGCGGAAACGTTGGTTCGCTTCCCTCGCCATCACCAGCGCCGCGGTGCTCGCCGGCTGCCACTCGATGCGGCCGGTCAGTCTCGCGGAGATCGGCTCCGCCCGGACATGGGCACACGTGTGGGTGACGCAGCCCGATCGCTCCGTGATCGAGCTCTCCGGCCCCGACGTGCGCGGCGACACGTTGCGCGGATTCGTAGACGGCAAGTATCAGGAGATGCCGGTCTCGCAGGCGGTGGAGATCCGGGTGCGTGAGCGCGATACGGGCCGCACGGCGGTGCTGGTCGGGACCGCCGCCGGTGCTACACTCGCCGCCCTGATTTATTTCGAGAACCGCAGCTACGTCTCCCCCACCGCGCAAACCTGTACGTCGGGAAATACGACGGGGGACGTGGCCGACGATCTGCCGGTGGCGTGCTGTCGGGTGCAGATCAATACTTCCTGCTAAGCCGTCAAGACAACACGTCGAGAAGATGATCGTCCACCTCATCGACGGCACCTACGAGCTGTTCCGGCACTTCTACGGCCTGCGGCGTTCCGGTGCGAGTCCAGATCAGCCGCTCGGCGCCGTGGCGCGCGTGCTGCACACCGTGCTGGAGATGATCGAGTCCGGTGCCACGCACGTGGGTGTGGCGACCGATCACGTCATTGAATCCTTCCGCAATACGTTGTGGCCCGGCTACAAGACCTCCGAAGGCGTTGATCCGGCGCTGCTCGCGCAGTTCCACCCACTCGAGCAGGCGCTCGAAGCCATGGGGGTGATGGTCTGGCCCATGGTCGAGCTCGAGGCGGACGATGCGCTCGCCTCGGCCGCCGCGCTCGCGGCGCGGGACGCCGGCGTGGAGAAGGTCTGCATCTGGACGCCCGACAAGGACCTGGCGCAGTGCGTCGTGGACGATCGGGTGGTGCAGGTGGATCGGCGTACGCGCAAGATCCGGAATGCGGACGCCGTGAAGGAAAAATTCGGAGTCGTGCCGGCGCTCATTCCCGACTATCTCGCCCTGGTCGGGGACTCGGCGGACGGGTATCCCGGCATGCCGGGTATCGGTGCGGTGACCGCGGCGCGGCTGCTGAATCGCTACGGACCGCTCGAGCGGTTTCCCGATGACGTCCTGAGCGATCAACGCGAGCTGGCGATCCTGTTCAAGCAGCTCGCCACACTCCGCACCGATGCCCCGGTGCTCCACGAGGTCGACCAGCTGCGCTGGCGCGGCCCCCGCGAGGATTTCGCGCGGCTCGCGGAACAGCTCGGCGACGCACGGCTGGTCGCCCGCTGCCTCAGGGCGCGTGACGGTCTCGCCGTCACTTCATGATTTGCCGCACGTCAATGAGCGGCGCCTGATTCATCCGAATCAGTCCCCGCAGCGGCCGGTCGAAGTCGAGGATCACGAAGATGAGGAGAATCAGGAGGATATTGATCGCGAGCCAGAGTCCGATGTGACGGTCCCCCGATTCGGCGAGCGATTGCCCGATCAGAACCGACGTGATGATGATCGTGGCGGCGAGCAGAAACAGCACCGATGCCGGCATCTGATTGTGATCGGACCACGTGTGCTTCGCGGACAAGTCGATGACGTCGTTCGCCGCCGGAACGATGAGGCTGACGCGCGCGCGTTCGGGGTCCACGCGAACGGCCTGCTCGACCCCCGCCCACAGCAGATCGAGGGCGGCCTGCATGTCCGCCGTGGTGCGTCGATACTCTTTCGAGTCGACGCCCCGTTGATAGTTCTCGAGCCGCGAATCCGTGTACGCTCGCACAGCGGTCCGGATCCGTTCTCGCGACGCGCTGTCCAGCAGCCCCGCGCGCAAGTAGCAGGTCCCGATCGAGTTCGCCTCCTCCAGCACGGTGCGTGACCGGTCGCCGAATCGGGTCGAGGTCATGGAGAACGAAAAGCCGAGCAGCAGCGCGACGAGGCCGAGCGTGCTCGCCCGTAAACCCGAGACGTTCAGGTTGTCCCCGGCGTCGATGTGACGGCGGCCATACCGAAAACCGGCCACGCTCGCGATGAGTGCCATCACGAGAATCGGGGCGAGAATCATCCACATCGGCACGGTATTGATGACGTGCATTAGAGGGTCCCCAAGAGCGACGCGGCCCCGGCCTGGGCCGGGGCCACGAGGCCACGAGAGTGGGCTGGCGTCCTAGCGACGACGACGTTTCCGTCTCCGCTTCGTCGCGGTCGTCTTCCGGGCGCTCTTGGCGCTCTTGGCGCGCTTCGCGGTCGCCTTCTTCATGGTCGCGGCTCCTCAGTATGAGATGTAGGCGATACGGGGAAAAGCGTACGGCGCTAGGAAACCAGCTACAATTGCACCTTGGTGCAGGCGGGATCGTCCTGGATCGAGCGGCCCTCGATCATGCCGCCGGCTCGACGGGCAAGACGAGGTGGAATGTCGCCCCGCCTTCGGAGTTGTTCTCCACCCACAGCCGGCCGCCATGCGCCGTGGCAATCGACCGGCTGATCGACAGCCCCAGCCCGAGTCCCCGCGGTTTCGTGCTGAAGAACGGATCGAACACACGCAACTCGAATCCCGGGGAGATACCGCACCCGCAGTCGGCCACCTGGACTTCCACTTCCTTCTCGCCAACCTGTCGGGCGCGGAGCCACAGTCTGCGCTGACCCGCGGGCGTTTCGCTCATCGCCTCGCAGGCATTGACCAGGAGATTGACGAGCACCTGCAGCACCTGCACCCGGTCCCCGAGCACCGGCGGCAGCACCGGTTCCGCGTCGGTGACCAGCTCCGTTCGCGAATTGGCGATCGCGCTCCGACCGAGCGCCGCCGCATCGCGCAGCAACGGCTCGAGCTCGAGGCGATCGAACTGCGGTTCTCCCCGCTTCAGGAACGTGCGCCAGCGGTTGATGACGTCGGCCGCCTGCTGATCGAGCTGGCTGATCTCCCGCAGGATCTCGCGCAATTCGTCGGCATCCACGGATCCGTTGGCGATCAGCAGCATCGCGCTCTCGGCGTTTGCGAGAATGGCCGTGAGGGGCTGGTGCAGCTCGTGGGCAAGCAATCCGGACAGCTCACCCGCCGTCGCGACGCGGGTCAGGTGGGCCAGTTGGCCGCGCTGTTGCTGGAGCGCGCTCTCGACCAGCGCCCGCTCGGCAATCGAGGCAGACAGGAGCATCACCGGGACGCACAGCACCACCCAGAAGGCCTGGAGCGAGAGCACCTGAAAGGCGTCCAGTGCGCCAACGAATGGCCCGAGCTGGTGCACCATCCCCCACATGGAGAGCGCCGCCAGCGTGAACAGCGCGGTTGCCGCTCCGATCGGCCCGAATCGGACGGCCGCCCAGAGGAGCGGCACGAGCATGAGGAGCAGCATATCGGGGGAATCCGCCGCCTCCGGCCCGGCACCGACGGTGAGCGACCCGATCGTCACCAGGGCCAGCATCGCCAGCGCGGCTTCGATCCGCTGCCGCGCCGAAAGCAGCTGCAGCGTGCGCCATCCCTGCTCGCTCCACAGCAGGATCGCCGGGACGATGATCAGGATTCCCGTCGCGGAGGCGAGCGATGCGCGCAGCCACGTGAAGAACGGCGTAGCCGCGGTCTCGATTCCGAGCGCGCTGCGGACCACGGAGGGAAGGCCCAAGCCCGTGAGCCCGGGAACCGCGAACGCAATCAGGATGAAGGCAAGCACCTGCTGCTTCGATCCGAAATGCAGCGGACGACCGGCGAACCGTCGTAGGGCGACTGTGGTCCCGACGGCGAGCAGCGAGTTGTGCGCAATCTGCCACGACCAGCGCCAGGCGGGGAGATCGACACCGATCGCGACCGCCGCATGCGCCACGGCCGCCGCGGCGATGAACGCCGGCCACTGCGATCGGGAGGCGCACAGGAGCGCGGCTATCAGCAGGGCATTCGGCGGCCAAAAGACAACGACGGGCGAGTTCTGAAAGCGGAAGGCGAATCCCAGCCGGGCGGTGAGATAGTAGCTGAGGCCGAGCAGGACAACGGAACCACCCAGCCGCACGGACTTGCGGACCCACGCGGTGTGATCCCAGCCGATGGTCGTCTTGGCTGCGAGAACGGCCTGATTCAGGGCACTCCTCCGCTGTCAGGATGGTGCAGCAGAAGGTGTTGCGAAGCTGGCGGATTGTAAGCTGGAACCACTCGGGGCACCAGCCCTATGGCTCACCGTCGTTGTTGGCTCTGTTCCATCGCCTTATGAATGGCGTCCAGCAATTCGCTCTCATCGAGCGGCTTGCGCAGGCAGGCGTATCCCAGGGCTTCTGCCTGTGCCCTGATGTGGGGATCATCGAGAGCGGTGATCAGGATGATCGGGCAGAGCGGATCCGTCTCCGCGAGATGTGCCGCGAGCTCGAGCCCACTCATGCCGTCGAAGTGCACGTCGAGCACCAGGCAATCGAGCACCCATTCGTGCCGCGTGGCGAGGAACTGCTCGGCGGAGACGAAGGGCACGACTCCACACCCCGAGGACCGCAGCAGCCTGGTCAGGCCCTTGAGAACCGACGCGTCGTCCTCCACCAGTGCGACGACGGGACCGAACGGAAGTGTCGTGAGTGCCATGCCCCATCCCCTGGCGAGGTGCCAGTGCTCGAACGCCTCGCGCTTCGTGCGCGGGGGTCGAATGAAGCATGGAGTCCGCCTTGGGTCCCGGGTATGGGACCTTGGTTTACCTGGCGGCCCGAGACACGACCGGCTGGGTTCCTGCGGCGGGAGACCGACCCGGCGCGGCAGGCGGCGTGCCGACGCTCACCAGGTCCGCCATGCGCACGAGCTCGGCCACGGAGCCGGCCTGCATTTTCTTCATCACCCGCGCTCGGTGAACCTTGATGGTCCGCTCGCAGGTGCCGAGCCGCCCCGCGATCTGCTTGTTGAGCATGCCGGTCACGACGAGGGCAAGCACCTCGCGCTCGCGGGGAGTGAGCCGTGCCTGGCGCGTATTGAGCTCGTTCACAACGGCGGTAGTGCGCTGCCGCTCCGCGTCGAGCGCGAGGCCGCGCGCAACCGCGCTGAGCAGCGCTCGATCGTCGATCGGCTTCGTCAGGAAGTCCACCGCGCCGACTTTCATCGCGCGGACGCTCGACGGAACATCCCCATGGCCGGTCGCGAAGACTACCGGCACATCCACGCCCGATTCGCGCAGACGCGCCTGAAGATCGAGCCCGTTGATCTTCGGCATCCGGACGTCGAGCACGAGGCACTGGGGGCCGCGTTCTGGAGCATGATCGTGTAAGAGAAAGTCGTGCGCGCCTTCGTAGGTCTCGACCCGGTAGCCTGCGGATTTGAGCAGCCGGGCGAGGGATTTCCGAATCGAAGCGTCGTCGTCGACGATGAACACGGTGGGGGAAGGGGAGGGGGACGTGGCGGTCCCGGTGGGGGGCGGTGCAAACCCCGGTGCCCCCGGGCGGGACTCGAGCAATCGAGTGCTTGGTAGCGTGGGTCGAATGCTGCTGGTGGTCGCGAGGCTCATGCACTGCCCCCTATTTCGACGGTACCGCAGTTGGCTCGAACAATATCGCCCGAGGGAATTAACTCGCTTTACCGGCAATAGTAAGGCGTGCAGACCGACTCTGGTTCCCGCGTTCCTGCTCACGGTTGGCCCGAAATGCCGTTCGATCACAATTGCGCACGCCGACCCAAGGTCTAATACCGTTGGTATTTGGCGCTCGCGAGCTTGGCATGAAGGATTGCTCATGTCGAATGCCTGGTCGTGCCTATACCCATCCCGTTACACGAGCGTTACACCATGTCTCGGTGTGGTCCCGTCCTGGGATTTCTCGTTTCGCTGGGCGGCGGGATGGACGACGCGACCGCCATCGTCCGGGCGCGGTACAACTACGCGTTCGCCGCGGGGCAGGCGCCGTATCAGAGCTGGATCGGGTTGGATAGCCGAAAACCGTCGAGGAGTTATTCCTCGACGGTTTCCTGGATGTCTATGCCGTTAATACACCGCCGGCAACGACCCCCCGATCTTCACGTCGATCACATGATCGAGAAAGCGATCCAGCTGGAAGAACTTCGTCGTTGTCTTCGCCGGCATCTTCTTGAGGAAGTTATTGTACCAGCTACGGGCCAGCGTCACCTGCTGCGCTTCGAGGTCGAAGGCGCGGTTGGCCAGCTGACGCGCGCGGTCGTCGGTCATCGAGTCGTACACCTTGGCGTAATCGCGAATCAGCGCGATGCGCTGGTCCATGAGCTTGCCTTTCTCCGCCTCGTACTGCCGGTACAGCGGCCAGAAGACGGCTGCCTGGGAGTCGGACAGGGCCATGTGCTTCGAGACGATTTGCTGGCGCTCGGACCGCACATCCGAGCGGAGCAACGCGATCTGGTTTTCGACTGAGGTATCCGACGCGTTCTTCGCCTGAGCGCTCAGTACGGCGGGCGCCAGGGCCAGGGCGGAAACCAGAAGGAACGAGGAGGTGGCGACGCGCAACGTCATGGCAGATCCCTGTATTGTGGTCGGCTCAACTTAGGGCGCGGCGGGCCCCCGCGAATATTGTCCGAACGTACTATCCTGACGCCCTTATTCCACCCCCCCCTGCAGGAACGGCCGCAATCGGCTGATGATCTCGGTCGCGCGCCGGCCATCCGCCACGATGTCCTGGAGCAGGCTGCGCAGCTCCTCGGTGTCGATCGGATCCCGGTTCATGAACCGCAGTCCGGCGAGCGCGTTCGCCATGATCGCCGCAAGCGGTTGATTCAGTTCGTGCGTCAGGGCGGCGGACCCGTCCTCGCTCAGTGCCACGATATCGCGGACGACCACCAGCCAGCACGCTTCGTCGTGCGACGTGAGGGGCTCGACCGACACCGCTCCCCGAGTCACCGTTCCGGCGCGGTCCCGGAGCGGGCATGACATGCTCCACTGGCCATCGGATCGCCCGAGCTCGGATCGGAAGCGGCTGGCAGTCTCGGCGTCCGGAAAGATCCGCAACTCGAGCAGCGTGCGCCCCACCGCTTCCCCATGGGCAAGGCCGAACCGCGATAGCCAGCCATTGCTGACATCGAGGATCACCTCGTCGTGCCTGCGAATAATGGCGTGGGACTCGGGGTTGGCGCGAAACGCGGCAGCCTGGGGGGAAGCCGGTATCACGGCGTAGGCGCCCCATCGTAGTACGAAGGGGCAAGTTGCCGGGCTTCCCTCGCGCTTCTAGTCATTCACGTGGCCAAACGCTCGCACACTTCGCCGGAGGGATTCAATGAGAAATCCGAAACAGCGCTTTGCCGTGATCACGCTCGCCGTCGCGGTCTCGCTTGGGGGCGCGTCGATCGCCCGCGCACAGCAGGTTGCCGTCGAGCTGACCCCGTTCGCCGGGTATTACATCGCCGCTGACATCTACAGCACGAATGGCACGGTCGTAGGGCTCGCGAACGATATCGCGTACGGTGGTCGCCTGACCTTCACGACCAATCAGTCGTTCGGACTCGAATTCGCCTACACGCGCACGCAGTCCAACGCCACCCTCAAACGCGTGCTGGCGGGCCAGCCCAACGATCAGGTCGGGAAGGTGGGCATCGATAATTACGACATCAACTTCCTGGCGCTGCAGCGCTCGAATAATCCGCACGTCCTGCCATTCGTCGAGATCGGGTTCGGCTGGGCAGCCACGCATCCCACAATCAACACCGATTTCGTTCAGGGAGTCCAGCCCCAGGGCCATACGAACTTCAATTTTAACTTCGGACTCGGCACCAAGATCCAGATGAGCAAGGCGGTCGCGCTCCGGCTCGAAGGCCGGTGGCGGGTGATGAGTACGAACATCACGACGTCGGGTGGTCTGTGGTGCGATCCCTGGGGTTACTGCTATCAATATGCGTCCAACTGGTACGACTCGGGCGAGCTGAACGGCGGCCTGAGCATCCGGCTCAAGTAGCACGGTCGAGCGTGAGTTAGAAGGCCTCCGTAAAGTTGAAGTAGACGCCCCAAGAGCGTTTCCCAAACCCCGCATCCATCCGTACGTTGGAGCGGGGTTGTAGTTCAAACCGGTATCCCACCCCGGCGTTGGGGAGAAACCCCTCGAGGCTCCGGAGGTCCTGGCCCAGCGAGCCGCCGCCGGTCCACACCACGAAACCGTGGCGCGAGAGTTGTCCGTTCCCGCGCTGGAACATGTAGCGGTACTCGACCACCCCCAGCAGGACGCTGCGATCGCGAAAGCGCCCCTCCACGTAGCCCCGGATATCCGCCGAGGTGCCGAACAGCGGCAGCTCGGGCCACGGCACGTCGTGGGCCCCCACCTTGGCTTTGACGACCCAGGCGAGGGTCCGGCCCGGGCGACCAAGCGTGCGATACTGACGGTAGTCGAGCAGATAGATCTGGTATGAGCGCTCGCCGCCGACGTAGTGGCCATAGCCGGTGACATTGAACGCGACGTACAATCCGTTATAGGCATTCACGGCCATGTCGCGGCTGTCGTACTGGATTGCCAAGCCGAGTCCGACGTTGTTGATGTCGTTTCCGCCCGCCAGGTAGGCCGAATCCTGCGCCATGAACGGGTTGACCGCGGTCGCGATCGTGTGATTCCACTCGAGCATGCCGCCCACATACAGATGGCCGGATACGCCCCACACGGCTCGCGGATTGAACTTGAACCACTCGCGTTGATACTGAGTGCTCGAATCGCCGCTCGTCGGCTCGAGACCCGCGGTGTACCCCACCCCCCAGTAGTTGTCGGGCATGTCCTTGTAGGACAGATCCGCGGTGATGCGGAGCCGATTGGCGAGCCAGAACGAGGTCAACGTGTTCGACACGTTGATGGCGCCGGTGCTCGAGAACGAGATCGTCGAGGAGAGCGTCGACCGCTGGATCCGAAGCGGGTTTACGCCCGCCTTCCATGACAGCAGGACACCACCCGCGACGAGGAATTGCATTTCGGGGTTATAGGCCGGCGCGAAGATCGGCGTCACGCGAAACCCCCCGCTATCGATCTTCCCGACCGGCTGCGGGCTCGTATCAATGGGCATTTGCGTGGGGGGCTGTTGCGCGGCCAGTGGCGCGGCCACGAATGCGCTGAGCGCGAGAGCAAGTCCTTTCACCGATGCTCCCGCGCCCAGGGTGTCAGTCCTCCTGCGGAAGACGTTCGCTACCGCGATCTCACAAGTCGTTCAACAAGTAATCGACCGCTGCCTGCACGTCCTTCTGCGCGGGGTGCATCTTCTGGAGCTCCTTCTTATACAGGCCGTCCCACGCGACCTGATACGAGGGCGCCACGCGCAATACGACGAGTAGCGCGCCCTCGTTGTAGTTCACGGGTGTGGTCGTGCTGCTCATGTACGTTGGCGCGCCATAGTAGCCCCAGCCGTAGCCGCCGTACCATCCGCCGCTCACTCCGGTCGTGGTCGTCTGGTACTCGACCGACCGTCGCACGCCGATGTGATACGTCACGATGATCTGCGCGTTCGCTGGTTGGTCGACCTTGGTCCAGCCTCGCTTCGCCAGGTTTTGCTCGATCGCGACCTGCACCATGTTGTGGACTTCCGGGCTCTCAGCCAGCGGGTCGAGCTCGTACTTGCTGACCGTATCCCGCCGCCCCCACGCCCACGTGGGATTCTTGGGCACTGGAACGTCGGAATTACGGTTGACCGTGATGCTCGGACCGCCGCAGGCGAACGCCAATGCCGCGGTAAGTACGGGGAACAGTCGCTTCATGGTCCAGTCTCCTGTTCGGGCGGAATGGGAGCCCACGTCGTATCGGGGTCGAACTGCCGAATGGCCCCGGCCAGCTCGCCAGTGTCGGGACCGAGATCTTTTTGCCACACGGTCCCGTCTTGATTGACGATGAATGTCATGATGCCGCTCTTGCCGTACTCGGCGGGCCGTGCGATTGCCGCGAAGCCACCAATGAGCTGGCCGCGTCTTACATACTCGCGCGCCCCGCCATCTGCGTGCGGCCCCTGCCCTAACAGTAAACGGTAGATGTACCCGTGATATGGTGCGCCCGGGGGTTGTCCTGGCGCATACCCTTCGGCCGTCGCGTTCGCGAGGAACGGGCCCCCCGGGCTGGGCGGCTCGCCCGCGGCGACCTCCCAGTACAAGCCGTTATGCTTGCCGGGCTCGCTGCGGAGCCGTTGCGCGTAGATACCGGCGGGGCGTCCATCGTGTCCTTGTGCCGCGTAATCTTCCTCCGCCGCCACGAGCCCGTGCATGACGTCGATCGTCTGCAATTCGTTCGAGCCGATCCGCCGGGCCAGGATCTCATTGGCCGCGGCAGCCGCGTCCCAGTGCCAGCGATTGTCACTCCGCTCGAGTGGGATCGGCAGCGGCCAGTCGTCATGGCCCACCCAGAGCGCGAGGTCGTCGGGACTCCCGGCCACGAGCTGGTGATGCTCGTGATAGCGCTCCACGAACGCCTGCCTCGCGGCGCGGTCGGCCACGGTGTCGCCGGAATTCACGATCGCTTCGCTCCCGGCTCCGAGCAGGCGATACAGTGCACCGAGATCGTTGCGCTCGACCGTCTTGACCAGGGCGTCAACCGCGTCGTCCGGCGTCGCGAAGGATGCTGGCGCCCCCGCCGGGCCGCTGCGTCTGGTGCAGCTGGCCAGGGTCAACCCGATCACCGTGCCGAACACCGCGTTGCGCGAAAGTGATTTCGTCATCGTTCAGCGCCTCCGCCCGCCACCGCCACGCATGCCACCCCCACCACCCATGCCGCCTCGGCTGGCATTGCCCCGGGCACTCGACGAGCGATCGTACGAGCCGTTGCGTTGGCCACTCGCGCCCGAAAAGGCGCCACTATTGCTCGGGGTCGTACCGGCTGTGGGTCCGCGGCTCGAGTTTCCATAGCCGCGGTCGACAGGGCCTACCGCGCCAGTGGACGGCTTCGCTCCAGCCGCGCCGGCACCGGGGCGTGGAGCCGGCTGGGTGGATGGACGCGCGCCGCCCGCTCCTGGTTTCGCCGGTTGCGTCGACGGCCGTGCGCCCCCGGCGCCAGTCCCGGGTTTCCCAGCGATCGGCTGACTCGGCCTCGGTCCGTACCCCGGACGGTTCCCCGGGCCGCCGGGTTTCCCTGGACCGCCCGGTTTACCTGGGCCGCCCACGCCGCCGGGTTTACCGGGGCCGCCCACGCCGCCCACGCCGCCCACCCCTCCCACGCCGCCGGGCCGACCTGGATATCCGGCGCCTGGGCGGAAGCCAGGTCCATACACCGGCCGGTAGGCATACATGGGCGGATAAAAGGGGTAGGGGCCCATGTACACTCCACCGCCCCAATACGGCATACAGCACGGGCTCATCATCGCGCCCATCATGATGCCCATGCTGAACGTGATCGCGGCGCTCGCGGCCTCGTCACTATGATCCTCGTTGTAGACATTCGTGACATTGGTGGTCGTGGCTGCGGTTCCCGTCGCGGGTGCGGCGGGGGCGGCGGGGGCAACCGCTGGTGCGGGGGCGGCTGCGGGAACGGCTGGGGCGATCGGCGCGGCGGCCATGCCTGGGGTTGCCGCGGGGGCGGGGGGAGCCGCCTTCGCCGTCGTCGTAGGCGTGGCGACCGGCGGTTTCGGAGCCGGCACGACGACCACCGGTGGACCGTAGACGACGGCCGGATCGTACGTCGGTACGAAGATCATGTTCGGGTCCACCGACGTGATCGTAATGACGGTGCTGTCGCCGTTTTCCACCTTGGTTCCCACGGTTTGCTGTGGCCCTGACTGAAGCGAACCGTGGACCATAGCCTTTTCGCGCAGCCGCTGCACCGACTCGAGCACAGCCTTCTGGTCGGATGTGAACGCGGCGCCGAGCTGCTTGGTCCACTCGATCTGGGAACACATCGCGTCGACAATGTCGGGGAAGTGCAGCAGTCCCCGCATGGCCTCCCCGAAGCCGAGATCCTTCGTGGCGGAGTCGAGCGCTGCGCCCGTGAGATTCGGATTCTGGATCAGCCAGTTCCCGGCATCGAGCACTTCCTGCGAATTGACCGACGCGATCAAGACCCGTCCGAGCAGCAGATCAGGGTACAGCGCGATCGGCGCGAGCAGCTGATCGAGCACGTCGGGCGCCCAGGCGCCCTGGGTCACGACCGGTGCCGCCATGCCGCTCGAGTCCACCGTCTGGGCGGCGGCCTGGGTCGCCTGCTGCGCGCGGGCCTGGTTGACGGAGGCTCCGAGGAGCAGCGCGGCGGCCATATACGTTGGGGGTAAGCGCACGCGTAACACCATGATCAGTGTAACTATATCCATACTGCCTGCGGACTTCGTGCAGAATTGACCCTTGGTACAACCCCCGGCCGGGTCTCCTAGCGCAGCGCGCCCATCACCATTTTGACGATATCCTTGATTGGCACCTCGGCCTGGATCGCCGGCAGCATCGCGAGGGCCGCGGCGGCGGCGAGGGGGAGGAGCCCCCGCGGATTCATCGGGAAGGGTCGCATGGAACGCACGAGGTTGCACGAGTTCCCGAGATCGGCGAGCGACTGGATGTCGCTGCTGCCGAGCAGCTCGCCGTCGGGCGCCGCTCTGGCGAGCCAGCGTTCGTCGAAGCGACGGATATACCGGGACGCGAGCCCGTCATACGCGAGCCGCCCGTTCCACATGGCGCGCGTCAGCTGGGGAACGAAGAACAAGAGCGGCGTCACGATGCACAGGATAAAGAAGAGCGAAATCGCGATCATGGGGATCGTGAGCTGGGAGAGCTTCACCGCACCCGCGAGGATGCGCGCGCGAAATTCGAATCCGACGCCGATGCCGAATCCAAACACGAGTGCTGCGAACGAAACGGTCACGTTGGAGAGGAATCCAAGGCCGCCCGCCTGGTCAGGATGCGCGGGCATCAGGCGCAGCGGCAGGCGTGACATGCCGAACAGGAAGCGCCACCACACGAGCACTCGCCACAGCCAGCGCAAACGCACGAGATGGAACAGCGCGAGCGAGATGTACAGGTACCAGGATCCCGCGAGCGTCAGGCGCTCGCCGTTCCGCGCCCAGGCGCCGAGGAAGGGCGAGCGCGCACTCTCGGCAAACACCTCGGCGCCGAACGAGAGCGCGATGATCACGGCGAGCGCCACGCGCGAATCCCGCATCCGCTTGGCGCGCGCCACTGCGTCGCGAAACCGGCCGAGATCCTCCTGGGCGATGAGCCCAGTGGTCTCGAATTCGGCGAGCGCGCGCAAGACGTTGCGCGCAATCGTGGGCGAGATGAGCTCGAGCAGCGGGAGGGCGACGAGCAGGCGCAGGAAGTACGGGTCGACGACCAGCTGCGGCACCGTGCCGGTGACCCCGGCGAGCACGAGCAGCGGCAGCACCGCGACCGCGAGCAGCGCCGCGACCATTCTTCCGGGGCGCGGTGGACTGCCGGGTTTGAGCCCGAGTTTCTTCTCGAGTCGGTTCAGCGGGTCGCCGGAGGTGATATCCAGCTCCGGCGCCCGCTCGACGCCCGCTCGGAGGGTAGGTTCAGCTACGCTCGCACTCACGATGCCTCCGGGACATCGCGCTGTGACGGCATCACGACGCTGCTACTGCGGCATGCTTTCCGTACCGCTGAGAATCTCGAATTCATCACGGCGGTTCTGGGCCCACGCGGCTTCGTCATGCCCCGCGGCCACCGGATTCCGTTTGCCGAGGGACGTCGTTTCGATGCGGCTGGCGTCGATGCCGTGCGTGACGAGGTATTGCTTCGCGGCTGCGGCGCGGCGCATCCCGAGCGCCATGTTGTATTGGTCAGATCCCCGCTCATCACAATGCCCCGTCACCCGAATCTTGGCATCCGCATGCTGGCCGAGAATCGCGAGTTTCTGATCCATGAGGAGCACGTCCTCCGCGCGGATGAGCGCCTTCCCGGTTTCGAAGTGCACCACGGCCGTGAGCGCCGCGCGCGCGTGCTCGCGCGCCACTTCCGCCAGCGAATCTTCCGTGCGTTTGTGCTCGGCGGCGAGGCGCTCGGCTTCGGCGAGCGAGTCCCGCCGCGCCCGTTCGACCGCCGCCGCGATGGAGTCGCTGCGCGCTTTGTCGATCGCCGCGAGCGAATCGGCATTGGGCTTCGGAGCGGGCGGCGGCGCACTCGTCTTCCCGCATGCCCCCAGGGCTGCCGCAATCCCACCTGCCACGAGCAAGAAGCAGAGCCGTTTCATGAGGAGGACTCCTTACTTATGAGATCGTGTAGCCACGCGCTTGCAGGCACGTCGTCATGGCACCCTTGACCTTGTCGATCAGCGCCTGCGCCTGCTGCTTGTTGGCGGCTGCGGCCTGCGCGCCCGCCTGTGCCTTGGCTTCCTTCTTGGCCCGGCGACCCGCGGCCGCACCCGCAACCGCACCGACGCCCGCGCCCTCGCTGGCGTTGCCGGTGATCCCACCGACGATGGCGCCGGCTGCCGCGCCCTTGGCCGCGCCTTTCACGCCAATGCCGGCGGCCGCGGAATCGACTTTTGCCTGGGCGGCCTTGGCGGCGGAATCAGGGTTGGACTTCACCGCCGCAGGGTCGATGCCGGTCTGGTCCTTGGCCCAGGCATAGCACTCCTGATCGTCCTTGGCTATGGTCGCCGCGTCCTGTCCTTTGGCCGGGTACACGATCATGCCGAGCGACTTCGCGGCGCTATTGGCAACGGACGCCGGAGGGCCGGAAGGCGGGGCGGCTGCCGGTGCCGCGGGTGGTACCGCAGGTGCGGGCGCCGCCGCCTCCTGGGCGGCGGCCGACACCGCTGCCAGCAGTGACAGCACTCCAACGACGAATCCACGACGCATAAGTCCTCCGCAAATGAGTGGGCGTGCAGAGATCGTAGAGCAGCGGTCAAATACTGACTATGGCACTTTCGTGCTATGATGCGTCGTGATTCTGAAGATCGTGCAGGCGGGTGATCCCGTGCTCCGCCGGGTGGCGGAGGCCGTCCGTCCCGAAGACATCGCCGGCGAGAATATCCAGCAGCTGATCGCGCTGATGCGCGAAACGATGCGCGACGCGCCGGGCGTCGGGCTCGCCGCGCCGCAGGTGGGCGTTTCGCTTGCGCTCGCCGTGATCGAAGTGCTCCCCGAGTATCTCACGCGACGTGGACTCTCGTCCGCCGAGCTCGCCGAGCGCGAAATGGAAGCCGTGCCGTTTCACGTGCTCGTGAATCCGCGCCTGACGGTGGTCGATGCCGCGGCGGCCGTGTGCGTCGAAGGTTGCCTGAGCGTGCGCGGCTACGCGGCCCGGGTGCCGCGGGCCCGCGCGGTGCGGGTCTCGGCGCTGGACCATCGCGGCGCGCCGGTCGAGATCTCGGCCCGAGGCTGGCATGCCCGTATTCTCCAGCACGAGATCGATCATCTCGAAGGAAAGCTCTACATCGACGTGATGGAGACGCGCTCCTTTACGACGATCGAGAACCAGGAATCGGGCAAGGTTACCTGATGTGCGGTTTTAAATGGGCCGTGCACCAACGCGCATCCGACGCTGCTCGCTTCGGCATTCTCGACGTCTCTTCTCGACGCCTCTTGTCTCTCACCCGTAGTCCGGATCTCCATCATCCCACGGCGCCGGCGTCCCGATGGGTAGCGCGGGTGGCGTGACGCCGGGCGCTCCGCCTGGCGGTTGCGTGGGAGTCGCTTTTGGACCCTTACGGTTCGGTGTCGGGGCCGTGGGTCCGGTGGTGGGCGGAGCAGTTACCGGGTCCTTCCCGCTCTCGCGTGGCTTCGACTGCGCCGTGTCCGCCGGTGGCTTCGCGGGTTGGATGTCACGCTTGGTGCGCACGGTGTCCTTCACATGCCGCCCCGTGTCCCGGTCCTGCGCGTACAGTCGCCCCGCTGGAGCGGGGGATACGACTGCGACGGCCAATAGCGCGGTGACAATCGGCGGTATGCTCATTCGGCCCTCGGTACATGGATACCCGGTCGAACGAGCACTGGTGCATAATGCGCACCACGGAAGGGATAGGAAGAGACGGAAGAGACGGGGAACGGTATCTCGTTATCAATCCGTCCCTTCCCGTCTCGTTTCGTCCGTCTAATGGCTCACCCGCCACACCCGGTTGCCAAGATCGTCGCTCACGAGCAACGCGCCGTCCGGCGCGACCAGAACTGAGACGGGACGGCCCCACCGCTCGCCACTCGAAAGCGGCGTGAGGAGGGACGGCAAAGGCTTAGGCCGGCTGGGCTAAGCCGCTCGGCAGGTCGAACCGGCGCGTGGGCGTGTCGTGCACGAGTGACCGCCGCCGCACGGCGTGACGTCCACGGTATGTGCTCCGATGCCCACGGCGGTCCTCTCGAGCAAAGCGTCTCGCCTTGGCGCGTGAGCCGAACACCTGGGTCCACTGGCCGTTGCGATACACCGGCATGTAGCCGCCCGCGAGAATCTGGAACGGACGCCGTACACGCCCGAGATGATCGAACTGCGTCGCATCCGGTTTGTGAAACGCCTCGAACCAGGAGGGATACACGAAATCGGTGAGCGCCAGGCCATCGATGGTGAACTCGATCTCCTCGACCGCATCCGCGCTTTCGTACGCGTAGAACGTCCCGCCCGGCCCGGCGGCGGCAAGATTGATCGCCGGATCGACGAGCATTTCGGCCAATTCATGACTTGCCGTAACGCTCACCTTTTGGCCGGCCTCGAGCGTGGTCCGCACGAAGATCTTGGAAAGCGGCAACCCGTCGGGCGTGAGATCGTGATATCCCAGCGCGTTGGCCACGTCGGCGCTGTCGAGCAGCGCGAGCGCCCACGCACCTTTCTCGAAGCCCCGCGTCTGGACCAGCCGCGCCGGCGTCCCCCAGACCGGCACGAACAGCTCGTCCACGAATTTCTGCAATGTGGCGACGAGTGTTTCGAGCTCGAATCCCGGGGAGACGGTGGCGGCGTTGAAGCAGGCGATCGTGGGAGTCTGGCCGCGATCGAAGGCAGCGGCGAAGGGTTGAGTCATGGTGCCCCCATGTATGTCCGTCGTGGGGTAATACCCCCGGCACCGACGAATGGGGCGGTCGGTACTGCGGCGGCCGGTGCCTAGCGTCTTTTCGCGACCTTCCCTATCGCCCCGATCAGGTCACTCAGATCGTAGGGTTTCAGCACCACGGGCTGCCCGCTTTCGTCGAGGAAACGACGGGTTTCGTCGCGCGCGCGGTCGCCGGTCACGAAGATGAATCGTTTGGCCAGCTGAGGGCGGTCGTCCTGGAGCTGCTCCCATAACGCACGGCCGCCAAGGCGCGGCATCTGCAGGTCGGTGACGATCGCGTCGAATCCCTCACTGGCGGGGCCCAGCCGTTCGATCGCCTCGAGCCCGTTTTCCACGGCTACGACTTCGTGGCCCTCGCGCTCGAGCAGCAAGCGCATCGCCTGGCGATTCACCGCGTCGTCGTCCACCACGAGGATGCGGAGCTTGGGGAGCGAGGGGGCGGCGGGCGTGGTCTGCGCGAGCGGGCCGAGCACGCTTTTGGGCAAGGTCAACACCACCTCCGCGCCGCCTTCCACGCGCGGCTTCAGGCGCAGCGCCCCGCCGGTCGATTGCGCCAGCGCGCGTGCCAGCGCGAACTCGATTTCTCCGCCGCCGCCCTGGGTGAACCGGAACGGCGAAACGAGCCGCTGCTCGGCTTCGACCGACAATGGTGACCCGGAATCGGACAGCGCGATGGTGAGTGAGGGCCCCGCGTCGGTGACGGTGAGGCGGAGATTGCGCGGGGGCTGGCTGTCGCGCAGCCGGCGCAGCGAAAAATCGAGCAGCCGGGTAAAGATCTCCGTGAGCTGGGCCATGGGACAGGCGACGAGCGGCAGGTCGGGTGGGATCGTGCGCGTGATCTTGACGTTCAGCTCGCGAAACGTGACCTCGCGCTCGGCCAGCACGCCGTTCAACACGATGGTGGCGTCCGACGGCTCCGCGGCGCCGATCGGATGCTCCGCCAGCTCGAGAAAGTGCTGGGTGATTTCCGCGGCGCGCCGGACTTCTCCGTGCAACATCATGAGCGCCCGCGCGCGCTCGGGGTCGAGCGGCGAGCCATGCAGCATATCGGCCAGCGCGCCGATGGCGGCGAGGCGGTTGTTCAGGGCGTTCAAGACGTTGGCGGAGCCGTCGTCAAGCGCCACGCGTTTGACTTCGGATGGTGGAGGCGCGGGCCGCGGGGGTGCAGGCGGTGGGGGTGGCGGAGCAGGTGGCGGCTTCGCCGTGCGCTGGCGCGCAATGACGAACCCGACTACGGCGCCGATCGCCCCTCCGAACACGAATGGGACCCAGAGTTCCATGGGGCGTAAGTATTGCATATCAGCGGTGTACGGGCCAGACACCTTGCCCAACTTGCTCGTCCCTAAGCCCCCTCCTAGGTTACTGACTCACGCCCTGGTGGTGAAATTGGTAGACACGCTGTCTTGAGGGGGCAGTGGCGCAAGCCGTCCCGGTTCGAGTCCGGGCCAGGGCATTCCCGCAGTCGGCCCCGTCAGGTCAGGACGCTGGCTTTCCTCTCCCGATGAAACGCGGCGACGCCACGATTGGTCTCCGCCAACCGAGTCAGCGCGGCGACGAGCGTGGCCGCCTCCTGCGCCGGAATCACGGCGAGCACGCGATCGTCCGCGATCTCGGTGTAGGTGCGCATCCCCGTACAGCCGAGCGAGAGCGTCGTAGCGCCACGCCCGCCCGCCAATGGAATTGCCGCGCACGCCGGTCGGCCGAGCGCCCCCGCGGGCTCGGACACGGTCCAATGGGCGGAGCCGGTCGCCTCCGACAGGAGCATCGCCTGTGCCGCCGTCAGCCAGACCAGAATGAACTCCGGATCGATCGGGAAGCGGCGCAGCGGTCCGTAGACGACGCCGGCGGCGGGGCGATCCAGGTGCGGAATCCGCGCCGGCTCGTCGGCCTCGATGTATTTCGCGTTCACCATGAACCCGACGAGCTGCTTCAGCTCGTCGTTCACTTCGGGCGTCAGGTCGAAGCCCATGACCATCGCGCCGAGCGGGCAGCCGAAGTGCTGGGGCGCGGTGGCGTAGAAGACGCCGGCCTCGGCGCGGCGCCAGAAGGTGCAGGTCGATGGCACCGCGCCCTCGAATGCCGGGACACCCGCGGGGGCGCCCGCTCTGCGCGCCAGGGCGACGGGGGTGATATCGAGCTCCAGGGCGGCGGTGAGGCCGTCGGCGATGGCTGCGGTGTTCATCAAGGGAAGGCGTCCTCAGCGTTGGGGGAAGGCGTCAGGATCAACGATCGGAAGTCTAAGCGCGACGATCGCCCTCAACCACTGCGGCGGCGCAGCTCGGCGAGCATCGCCTCCGGGTAGTCGGGGCTGAGGAAGAGCACGTACCCGGCCGTGGTCGGCACGTACAGGGCGCGGTGCCGCGCGGTCAGGAAGACGAGCGCGCGCTGGCGCGATCGAGGGCGCAGCGCTGCCTCGCGGGCGAGGTCCACGACGCGGGCATCCTGGACCCGCAGCGCGCTCCAGGGCACGCGCCGCCCGTAGATGTCGCCCCGGAAGTCGAGGCCGGCGTCCGACAGGACGAAGCGTTCCCGTTGCGAGCCGTACGCCGTCATCCCCAGAAGGCCGACCACGAAGGCGAGCAGGGGGAAGATCGGCACCAGGAAATAGAGCGGCCCCACGCCGGCCGGTACGATGTGAAAGACGGTGTCCATGTCCCCCTCCGAGGCGCTTAGGCGCCGTAGTTGGCCACCACTCGAACGACCTTGCCCGCCGAGTCTACTTCCATGAACTCGCCGACGCTCGTCCCCCGCTTGGCCGCGACGGGTGATTGCAGCACGACGTCGTCCCCGTAGTGCGACAGGATCGCGTCGAGATCATGGGCGTTCCACGCCGCGATCCAGTGACTCGCGAGCCCGCGCGCTTCGGTTTCGGTGAGCATCGCTTTTGTCTCCAACGAAGTAGTGTAGCCCATCCTGGTGCCGCAGTTCCGGGGCGCGTACCTTGGCCTTGAGCCGCGTGGAGGGTCTTGCAATGTCGTTGCGCTCCAAAGGGTCTGCAATTGTGGGCCGTAGTGCGACGACCGTGGTGCTCATCCTCGCCTGCTCAACGATTTCCGAGGCGCAGCAGGCTCCTCCGGAGCGCATCGGCGTCGGCATAGCCATCACCGGCGTGGCGGGCTCGAAGCCGTGGGCGATCGCCTCGGCGCGGATCGGCATTCCGATGGCGACCAGGTTCGGACTGGACGCCGACGCCGGCGGCACTCTCGGAACGGAGCGACTCAACGAGGGCCAGGTCCCGAGCGGTGGCGCGGCCGACCTGCACGTGCGCTGGATGCACGGGGGCCGCCACGAGAGCGGCTGGAGTGGCTACCTCATGGCCGGCCCACGGGTAATCGCCGCGCACAACATCGACGCCAGCGGTCAGGTTACGAACCACGACCCGATCTGGGCGTTCGAGGCGGGCTACGGTGTGGATTGGCTAACGAAGAACGGCTGGCGCGGCGGCGTGGAGCTCGGTATCGGTGCTGGTGAACCGCTACTCGGTGTGACCGGATTCCTGTTGTGGGGACGGCACTAGCGTCACCAAGACGCCGTGGAGTACCGCGCGGCGCGGCGCAACGCTAAGTTAGGGCCGCGCCACCGTAGCTCAGTGGTAGAGCTCTCGATTCGTAATCGAGCGGTCGTCGGTTCAAATCCGACCGGTGGCTCTTAGGCCCACATCCCCTGTCACTGTCGTCTCAGCGGCGCCGCACCCCTCCCTAAGGTTCAATTTCTGACTCTGCGCCACCGGTCCAGCTTGGCGTCATGGATACGGGCAGGCTTCTCCGCTTCACAGTGCGGTGCCTCGTCGCCGCAGCCCTCGTTCCGGCGGTTGTCGCGGCGCAAACGATCGCCGCTCCCCCAACCCTCATCATCACCAACTACGATCGCATTCCCATCGGCCAGCGCGAGGGGATCGAGGGCGGCGCGTACGTCGCCCGCACTGACGACGCCAGCGCGGCATGGTTCAATCCCGCGGGTCTCGCGAAGAGCGAGAAGAGTGCCTTGAACGCCAGCGCGACCGCGTATGAGTG
>DATIWU010000080.1:0-4567 GCA_035519195.1 Gemmatimonadales bacterium | reverse complement strand
AGTACGACCCCGGTGAATGCCGCGATGTAGAGGGCCACGGGCAGGGAGTCCACGCCGACCCGCCGCATCTGGAGGAGCGCGGGGCGTCCCCAAATGCCCACGTCGGGGAGCGCGCCCGTCATGTCTCGGAGGAACTGGCCGCAGCGTCCGACGGCCTCGATCATGCCGACGGCGGTACGGCCGATCCGTTCGATCATCGCGCACTAAACTACGACGCCACCTTGCACGACGCCATGTTGCACGAAAAAAGAAAAGGCCGGGCAACTGACCCGGCCTTTCGTGCAATGTGGCGTCGTGGCGTCGTGTAACGGGTTACGCTGCGAAGCTGGCCAGCGCCTTCCCCACGTCTCCATCCCGCAGCCGCTTGAGCGCCCGGTCACGCAGCTGGCGGACGCGCTCGCGGGTCACACCGAGCATGCCGCCGATTTCCTCGAGCGTGTGCTCGCGGCCGCCATCGAGGCCGAAATACAGGCGCAGCACCTTGGCATCGCGGCGCTGCAACGTGTTGAGGGCCGACTCGACCTCGTCCGACAGGAAGCGATCCATCGCCTGATCTTCCGTGTCGGGCAAATCTTCCGCGATGAACCGCTCGATCAGCGAGCGATCGCCGTCCGGATCGAGCGGCGCGTCGAGCCGCACGTCACCGGTGTTCAACGCGGCGAGCGATTGCACCACCTCGAGCGACAGCTTGGTGGCGTCCGAAATCTCCTCGGGAGTCGGCTCGCGCCGCAGTGTCTGTCGCAGATACTCCGCCGTGCGCACGATGCGCGACAGATCGGCAGTGCGGTTCAACGGAACGCGAACGGTCCGCCCCTGCCGGGCAAGCGCGGCGAGAATCGCCTGCCGGATCCACCACACGGCGTACGAGATGAACTTGACGCCCTGGTCGGGATCGAATTTGCGCGCCGCGGTGAGGAGACCCACGTTGCCTTCCCCGATCAGGTCAGTGAGCGGCAGACCGCGATTCTGATACTTCTTGGCGACGGAAATCACGAAGCGGAGGTTCCGCTTCACGAGCTCCTGCATCGACTCCTGATCACCGGCCCGCACCTTACGGGCGAGCGCAATCTCCTCCTTCTGCGTGAGGAGCGGCGTCTTCGACACTTCGTGCAGATACTGATCGAGAATGTCCCGCTCGTGCTCGTGCTGTCCCAGTCCGGCCAGAAAGCCGCGGCGCCGGCCGCGCTTGCGGCCCGGCTTTGCCTTGGCGGGGGCGGTGGGTACGGACGAGCTCGGCGTCCCCTTGGGAGAGGACTTGCCGCGAGCGACCGCAGATGTCTTCTTCTTCTGGCTCTGCTTGGGCATTGAACTCTTGGTTCGGGTTTCGCCCCCTGATACGCCTGGGGGGGCAGAAAAGTTCACCTTACTGCGTTGCCTTCGCTTGACATAGGGGAAACGTGCCGATATGATCCCGTGTTCCCACCCAAACCCGGCCAAACGGCTGCTTCTGGAAGCGAAAATCGAGCCGCCAAATATAATGGGGGCGTAGCTCAGTTGGGAGAGCGCGTGAATGGCATTCACGAGGTCAGGGGTTCGATCCCCCTCGCCTCCACTTGAGACCGGCGGTTGGGCGGGCGGGAGGGCGGCCAAACAGTTGGGTCACCCGACACTATCAACCGCCTGGCCGCCTCAACCGTCAGACCGCCGGGGTGGTGTGGTTGTGGAGGGGGCGGTTAAATTCGCCGTCGTGCGGGAATAGCTCAGTTGGTAGAGCACAACCTTGCCAAGGTTGGGGTCGCGGGTTCGAGTCCCGTTTCCCGCTCTTGGAAGCGGAGCTGAAGCCGCAGAGTACACGACGCGGGGTGGAGCAGTCTGGTAGCTCGCCGGGCTCATAACCCGGAGGTCGTGGGTTCAAATCCCACCCCCGCTACTGAACGCGGAACCCGGAACGCGGAACTCGGAACGACTACCGTCCACAGTTCCGACTTCCGCGTTCCGCGTTCCGCGTTTGATCCGGGCGGTTAGCTCAGTTGGTTAGAGCGCTACGTTGACATCGTAGAGGTCACAAGTTCGAATCTTGTACCGCCCACCTCAAGGCGCTCGTAGTCAGTGGAATGAAGAGAGACGCATAGACGCATGGCGGTTGGCAGTGAATGGAGAGCCGCTTCCAAGCATATTGTTCATCGGCGCCCATAGCTCAACTGGATAGAGCGTTTGGCTACGGACCAAAAGGCTGGGGGTTCGACTCCTCCTGGGCGCATCCCGATTCAAGACCCTGTTTTTGATTCTCGGGGCGTAGCGCAGCCCGGTTAGCGCGCCTGGTTCGGGACCAGGAGGTCGGTGGTTCAAATCCACTCGCCCCGATTGTCGTCATCCCGCCAGCCGCTTGGTGCGCTTTTCCCGGTCCTCTTTATCATTACCCTCGTCCAGGACATCACGGACCTTGCGAGCGAGGGATTCGGGCGTGAACGGCTTCTGGAGGAACGCGAGCCCGGGCTCGAGCACGCCGTGGTGCACCACGGATTCGTCGGCGTACCCCGAGAGATACAGCACCTTCAGGGCGGGACGGTCGGCGGACATGAGCAGCGCCACCTCGCGGCCGTTCATGCCCGGCATGATCACATCGGTGACGAGGAGATGAATGGGACCGGGGTGCTGTTCGGCAACGCGCAGTGCTTCGGCGCCATTTTCGGCTCCCAGAACCGTGTATCCGCGCACCCGTAGCAGCTTTTCCGAGAGGCGCCGCACTTCGGGCTGATCCTCCACCACGAGAATCGTCTCGTTTCCCCCCGGAACCGGTGCGGGAACCGGCAGCGGCACCGCCGCGGTCGCCTTCGCCTCGACGCGGGGAAGATAGATCTTGAAGGTGGCTCCGGCGCTCGGTTCACTATACACCCAGATGAATCCGCCGCTCTGCTTCACGATGCCGTACACCGTCGAAAGGCCGAGCCCGGTCCCCTTGCCCTTGCCCTTGGTGGTGAAAAACGGCTCGAACACGCGGGCGCGGGTGGCGGCGTCCATGCCGATGCCATCATCGCTCACGGCCAGGAGCGCGTAATGTCCCGCGGGAATCGGGGCGTGTGCCGCGGCGTACGAGTCATCGAGCTCCGTGTTCGCGGTTTCGATCGTGATGTGACCGCCCCGCGGCAGGGCATCGCGGGCGTTCACGACCAGGTTCATGATCACCTGCTCGATCTGGCCGCGATCGGCGCGCACCGAGCCCAGGTCCGCGGCTCCCGCCGTACGCAGCGACACATCCTCGCCGAGCACGCGCCGCAGCATCGGTTCCATGCCACGGACGACCTCATTGAGATCGAGGGTCTGTGGCGAGAGCACCTGCTGCCGGGTGAACGCGAGCAGCTGGCGAATGAGATCGCCGGCGCGGAGACTCGCGGCGCGGATCTCGTCCAGGTCAGCGCGGTCCGGGTTCTCCGGCCCAATGTGCTCGCGGAGCAGCTCGCACGAGCCAAGAATGGCGGTGAGCAGATTGTTGAAGTCGTGGGCAATGCCGGCGGCGAGCCGGCCGACGGCTTCCATTTTTTGCGATTGCAGGAACTGCTGCTCGAGACGCTGGCGGTCGGTGACGTCGAGCACGGTTCCGACCATCCGCAGCGGCTTTCCCGTCGGGTCGCGCACGACCGATGAGCGCTCCTCCACGACGCGTTCCGAGCCATCCGGCCGCAGCACGCGGTGCTGGATGACATAGGGTGCCTGCTCCTCGATGGCGCGCCGCACGGCTTCTTTGATCCGCGGGACATCGTCGGGGGGCACGGCCCGGAAGAACAGCTCGCTCGACACGCGGACTTCACGCGGAGCGTACCCAAAAATCCGGTACACTTCGTCGGACCACCACACCGGATTGTCCTCGAGCCGGTCGACGCTCCGCAGCTCGACCTCCCAGCTCCCGAGATGGGCCGCCTCCTGCGCTCGCGCGAGACGGCCTTCGCTCTCGCGGAGGGCCACCTCAGCCTGTTTGCGGTCGACGGCCATGGCAATCTGCGCCGACACAAATTCGAGCACCCGCTGCTCTTCCGGTCCGTAGCGCACGTTTCCCGAATACGTCTGAACCGCCAGCACGCCGATCGTTTTCTCGCCGCCCTTGAGGGGGACACCGAGCCACTGCAGCGATGGGGCGCCAATCAGCTCGGCCTCTCCCGTATGCTCGAGCTCGTGGTGCAGCGTCTCATCGACCAGGAGCGCCTGCCCGGTGCGTAGCACGTATTCGGTGAGTCCGCGCCCGGGCCGCTTGGGAGGACAGGGGGGATCGAATTCATCCACCCAATAGGGAAAGGTGATCAGGTCGGCCTGGGCATCGTACAGCGCGATGTAGATGTTGTCCGCGGGCATGAGCTCGCCCACGATCCCATGGATCGCGCCGTACAGCTCGTCCAGCGTCCGCGCGGTGAGCGCGGCCTGGGAAATACGATAGGTGGCGAGCTGGATCCGCTCGGCGCGATTCGGCGCGCGGGTGGACTGCTTTCCTGCTTTACGTCCCGCCACAGCCCCTCGGAAGGCGTTTGGGACCCCCAAGCTTGGGAACCGGCGCTCGGCCCGCAAGTAGCCGGTGGGAGAGGGGCCCGTTAAGTTGCTGTTTTCCTCTAGCGCCAGTAGCTCAGCTGGATAGAGC
>DATIWU010000079.1:0-7533 GCA_035519195.1 Gemmatimonadales bacterium | reverse complement strand
TTCGTTACCGGCTTCGATCTTGTCGGCAATGAACGGCTCCCGATACGCGTTCATCCGGAACTTCTGGCCGGTGAACGTGAAGTCGGGGGTGGGCGTCCACGTCATGTGACACTGGTTGCAGGTGTATCCCGTCATACGCACAAACGACGGAACACGCGCCTGGGCAACCGACGCCACAATCGCGAGCGCGCCGACCGCTCCCGCTACTCTAATCCAGCGCATCGTAACTCCTCCTTAGACGTCTGGCTCCGCGTACGTCGGAGCTTCGGGAGAAAGACCACACCGCCTAGCTGCCGGTGCGGGTACGACAGATGCTGCCTGACGCGGCAGTCCTCAGTATTGCGGGCACCTCCTCGATGACACGGCTTCACGGGATTGAATCGCTCCGTGTAACCACCCATCACGACCCGTACACGGTGTCGCTCGGCGATGCACACGACAATTGGGACAAACCCCACGTCGCCGCTTCAGGTGTTCTCCCCCGTTTCATGCGGCGTCACACTATCGAGCACGACGACATGATTGCGAATCGCCCAGCGCACCAGACCGGCGATATCGTGGATGCCGAGGCGCGCCATCAACCGGCCGCGATGCGCCTCGATCGTCTTGATGCTGACGGTGAGCCGCTGCGCTATCTGTTTGGATGTGAGCCCCTCGGCGATCAACTGGAGGATTTCGCGCTGCCGGGAGGTGAGGCGCGCGGCGCCGTTCTGCTCGTCCTCGGGCGCCGAGCCGTTCTGCGTCACGAGATTGGCGACCGCGCGGCTGAGATACGTGTCACCGCGCGCCACCGTGCGGATCGCGAGCTCGAGCTCGGGTCGCGCCGCGTGCTTGAGGAGATATCCCCGCGCCCCCGCGCGCAGCGCGAGCCGTACATACTCGGGCTCGGCGTGCATCGACAGCACGACGATGCCCATCGTGGGAAACTGCTCCGACAGCCGGCCGGCGGCTTCGAGGCCGTTCAGTCCGGGCATGGCGATGTCCATGAGGACGACGTCAGGTCTGCGCCGCGCCGCGAGGCGGAGGGCCTCGTGGCCGTCCGCGGCCTCGGCGACTACCGCGAACCCGGATGCCGAGCGCAGCAGCGCGCGGAGCCCTGCGCGAAACAACCCATGATCATCGACGAGTAGGATCCGGACGGGCTTCACGAGTCGGGAGAGTGGTGCGGCGGCCGGAACGCAGTGGGAACCGGACGCGCACATCCGTGCCACGCCCCGGGGCGGATTCGATCGCGAACTCTCCGCCGAGCTCTTCCGCGCGCTGCCGCATGTTCTCGACGCCCAACCGGCGGGCCGGCGGCGTCGCATCCGACAGCACCGCGGCGTCGCAGCCGCGGCCGTCATCGCGAATCCTGAGCTCGAGGACACCGTGCAACACGCGGAGCCGCACGCCAAGATTGCGCGCGCGGGCATGCCGGACCACGTTCGTCCCCGCCTCCTCGAACACGCGGTAGCAGGCCGTGGCGACCGAGCGCGGCACGAGCGCGTCCACCGGCTCGATCGTACTGTTCACGACGAGGCCGGCCGCCTTGGCCAGGCGCTCGGCATAGCTCGCGATGGCGAGCGACAATCCCAGCTCGTCCAGTACGGCGGGATGCAGATCAAAGGAAAGCGTGCGGACTTTCTCGATCGCCCGATCGAGCAGCGCGAGCCCTTCGACCACGAAATGGCCGTTGCCGGCCTCCGCCGCGGCCCGCTGAACCGCTTCGACATTCAAGCGGGCGAGCGAGAGAATCGGACCGAGCTGATCGTGCAACTCGCGCGCGAGCCGAGCACGCTCGCGCTCAGTGACGGATTGGGATTCGCGACGGGGGGACGGAGTCCGGATGGCGCGGGGGCGCTCCCCGGTCGTCACACGCTTGGGATGATTCAGGGACACTACACGCTACGCGCGATGCGGCGCGGGCGTTCAAATCCTTCCCAAAACGAGACACCCCGCGCCGACTCACGCGAGGTGTGTTCCGGAATGTGACTGGACTAGTGCGCGATGAAACTGAAATCGATCGATTTCGTTTCGCCGTCTTGCACCGTCACGCTCGTGTCCTTCGTGCCGTATTGCTGCTGCCAGGCCTCGAGTGTGTACGTCCCCGCCGGTAGACTGTCGATCGTGAATTTGCCCGTCGAATCGCTCGTCGCGTAAAACGGATTTGTCATCACACCGGCGTACGCATGCATCCAGCCGTGCACGTTGCACTCGAACGGCAGCATGATCTCGGGCTCGCTAAACGTGCGGTCAGCATTCATTCCGGCAGCTGGTTGGCTGATGTTGAAGGGCCGGTTCTTCTTCGGCATGGCTTTGATATTGTGGAGCAGCGGGTCGGAATTCCGGATGTCGAGCGGCTGGCCCACCATGATGCCGAACACATGGGGATGATAGCGACAGCCCTGTTGATCCAGGACCACCGCGGTCTTTGGTGCCGGGTAGGTCGCGCCCGGCGGCAAACCCGATTTCACGTACACGAACACCCAGTCGAGCGTGTGATTGGGGTTCACCACTACCGTTTGCTCGCGCGGCGGCGTCGAATAGTCGGCTTTGCACTTGGGTTCTTCGCTCATATCGATCGGGGCATTGACCGGCGCCGTTCCGGTGAACTTGATCTGCCCCGTGATTGACGCGGTCCCATGAGGGCCTGGCGTTGCAGCAGTGGACTGGCCTCCGCCACCGCCCCCGCCTCCCCCCTTGTTCCCGCCGCCGCACGCCACCACGGCTCCGGCTACGAGCACCGCGAGCGCGCCTTTCCATAGGTATGTCGTCATTGCGTCATCCCCTGTAATGGTCCACCTTGCCCCGATTACCGATCATGTACCCCGCTATCGGGACTCGGTACCAGGCGGTAGAGGATTTCACCATTTCGAATCATCCCGAACTGCTCGCGCGCCACCCGTTCCAGCGTGGCCGGACTCGCATCGAGGTCGTGGGCCAGCAGCGTGAGCGAATCGATCGTCCGGCCCAGCTCAAGCACGGCCTGGCGCTCCTCTCGCAATTGCGACTCGAGCTTCAACCAATCGAACGTGCTGTATTCTCCCCCGAACACGACGATCCAGCCGAGCCCGAGGGCGCCCAAGACGACGGCAACCCGGGTCCATTTCATAGACCGTACAGGTCCCGGCCGGGATAGTAGGCCGCATCGCCCAGCTCTTCGGCGATGCGCAGCAGCTGATTGTACTTGGCGATGCGGTCGGTGCGCGACGCGCTGCCGGTCTTGATCTGTCCCGCCCCGGTGGCCACGGCGAGATCGGCGATGAACGTGTCCTCGGTTTCACCCGAGCGGTGCGAGATCACAACGCCGTATCCACTGGAGCGCGCTCGCTCGATGCAGTCCAGCGTTTCGGCCAGCGTCCCGATCTGATTCACCTTGATGAGAATTCCATTCGCCACGCCGGCTTCGATCCCGCGGCTCAGCAGCTCGACGTTGGTGCAGAACAGGTCATCACCGACCAGTTGGATGCGCGAGCCGAGTGCTTCCGTCAGCCGTGCCCAGCCCTCCCAATCGCCTTCCGCCAATCCGTCCTCGATCGACACGATCGGATAGCGATCGATCCAGGTCTTATACAGCCCGATCAGCTCATCGGCGGACTTCCGAGCGCCACCGCTCTTCTTGAAGACGTACTTGCCGTCGTCGAACAGCTCCGAGGCGGCGATGTCGAGCGCGATGGCGACGTCCTTGCCGGCGGCAAATCCGGCGGCCTCGACGGCAGACATGATGGCCTCGAGCGCGGCTTCGTCGTTCGGCAAATCCGGCGCGAATCCTCCTTCGTCGCCCACCGCCGCCGACAGCCCGCGCTTGGTGAGCACCCTCTTGAGCGCGTGGAAGACTTCCACCCCGATACGGAGCCCGTCCGCGAACGTGTCGCCGCCGATCGGCACGACCATGAATTCCTGGACGTCGAGCGTATTGGTCGCGTGCGCGCCGCCGTTCAGGATGTTCATCATCGGGACCGGCATCACATGGCTCACCGGCCCGCCCAGATACCGGTACAGCGGCAGCCCGGCGTCCTGCGCGGCCGCGCGCGCGACGGCGAGCGAAATGGAGAGAATCGCGTTGGCGCCCAGGTGTCCCTTGTTGGGCGTCCCATCCAGCTCGATCATCGCGGAGTCCACGGCCAGCTGATCCTCCGCGGAAAAACCCTCGAGTCTCGGGCCGATGACCTCGTTCACGTTCTTGACGGCCTCGAGCACGCCCTTGCCGCCGAAGCGCCGTGGATCGCCGTCGCGCAGCTCCACGGCTTCATGCTCACCGGTGGACGCGCCGCTCGGAACCGCGGCGCGGCCGCTGGCGCCGCTCGCCAGGGTCACATCGGTTTCGATCGTGGGATTGCCACGGCTGTCGAGAATCTCGCGCGCACGAATCGCAATGATGGTGCTCATGCGCCCCTACCCTAGTGGGACGGCGTGGTGGCGTCAACGCGCGATTTCAGCTCGAGAATCGCGGCCCGCACCTGGTCGCGCAGCGCGTCGCGATTGGCGAGCGTCAGGCCGGCCGTTGGGATCGGCGCGCCGATCTGCACGACAATGGGCATCGGCTTGAGATTGAGCGATCCCTTGGGAAGAATGCGGTAGGTCCCGTCCACGTATATCGGAACGATCGGCACCTGCGCCGAAATCGCGAAGCCGAACGGCGCGTTCTTGAACGGCAGCAGCTCACCGGTGGGACTGCGGGTGCCTTCCGGGAACACGATGGGCGAGATGCCGCTCCGGATCGTGGCGGCCGCCCGGTCGTAGGCCTCGAGGGCGCGCGCCCGGTTGAACCGATCGATCATGATGTGGCCCGCCCGCTGCATCGCGAGGCCCACGAGCGGGAGGCGCGCCAATTCCTGCTTCGCCACGAAGCGCGTCGAGCCCGGGAGATTGGCCGCGAGCGCCCAGATGTCGAACATCGACGTGTGATTCGAGGCATACACCACCGGCGTGTCGCGGGGGATCAGCTCGAGCCCGTGCACCCGCACGGGAGTGCCAGCCGCCCGCAGGATGCGCCTCGACCAATCGACCGTGGCCCAATCGTAAATCCCGCCCGACCGGCGCGGCACGCGGAACAACGCGGCGCCGATCGCCACGAGAGAATGAATCGCGGTATTCGGCAGAATGGACAGCGCGAACCACAGACCGCGGATCATCGGCGCGTGAAATGGTCGTAGCCGGCCACGGGAGCCACGACGCTCCCATGCTCGGTCAGGCGAACCTCCGCGGCGCCCCGGACACACCGCCCGATACACGTGAGCGCGAGGCCATCACACGCGCGGCGGAATGCGCGCGCATCGCGCTCCCCGAAAGTCGTTGGCAGCGCGACGAGCAATTCGTATTCTTCGCCGCTTGCGGCCGCGTCCCGTGGCGCGACCCCAGGATGACAGGGAATTTGCGCCAGATCGATCTCGATCCGGACCCGGGATGCCGCGGCCAGATGGCCGGCGTCAGCCGCCAGACCGTCCGAAATATCGATCATGGCATGCGCTCCTCGCCTGCCGAGCCAGCGCCCCGCGGCAATCCGGGGCTCGGGGCTCGCGAAGCGTGTTCGCGATGCCGGCTCGGGGGTCCGGCCGGCCTGGAATGCCGCGAGCGCGCGGCCCGACCCGCCCAACCGCCCCGTTACCCACAGCAGATCGCCGGCGCGCGCACCTCGCCGCCGCACCGGCCGATCGACCGTGCCCACTACGCAGACATCGACGAGATAACGGTCGGAGCGAACCAGGTCGCCACCGAGCACTTTCCCGCCCACGCTGTGCACAGCGGCTCCTACGCCGTGCATGATCTCGGCGGCGGAATCCACTCCTCCCCCTTGCCCCTTCCCGCTTCCCGGTCTTTGCGGAATCCCGAGACTCACCAGCACCCCGACCGGCCGCGCCGCCTCGGCCGCGAGATCGGACAGCGCTCCAGCGGCGGCCCGCCAGCCAATCTCGAAGTAGGAGAGCCATGCGGTGCGGAAGTGCACGCCCTCGAGACTCGCGTCGATGCTCATCGCCAGTGTGGTCTTGCCGAACCGCACCAGTGCGCAATCATCCCCGAGCTCACCGGCCCGCGCACCCAGTCTCGCGATCACCGCGCGCACGCGGTCGAATTCCGCGCCCGATCCGAGGGCCTGATGTCCGGTCATGGCCCAAAGATCGTATGTCGGGCGAGCCGCACGACGCCCGAATCCGTGGCCATCCAGACGTACTGCGAGTCGACCGCCACTCCGCGCACCGGCGCCGGGAGATCGCGCGGCACCGTGAGCGTCTCAAAGCTCGAGTGCGCGAGGTCGCAGAACGCCACGCCACCCGTCCCCGCGATCCAGGCGCTCCCCTCCAGGCCAGCGATGTCCGTCACGTCTCCCACTTCCGCCGGAGGCCGCAACACCGTCCAGCGTGTGCCAGCGGCATCGCGCCACACGAACTGGTCGGTCGTCGCCACGGCGAGAGCCTCGCCGATTCGCGCCACCAGCAATACCGGGGCACCGAGCGCAGGCGGAGGCTCGGGCCCCGGCACAGCCGTTCGGGCATAGAGGTCCGAGCCGTCCTTCGGAAGGAAGGCCAGCCCCCGTGCGGTCCCGACCCACAGCGTGTCATGGAGCAGCGCGAGCGAGTAGATCGGCTCCGCGAGGTTGCCGAGCGACGAGACATGGTCCGTCGAGTCGATCAGGCGGAGCCCATGCGGTGTTCCGACCCAGAGACCGCGCCGGCTCGCGGCGATGGCGAGGACACTCTCGAGCGGGAACAACCGCGCCCGGCGATCCCGACTGTCGACGCGCAACACGCCGGCATCACACGCGACCCACACCGCGGTCCCGTCGAGCGCGATCCCCCGGCTCTGACGGCAGTCGCTGCCGTAGGTGCGCCCGCTGTACAACGTCGCGCGCGTCAAATCAGGAGAAAGCAGCGTGATATCGCTCTGCGGTCGACTGTCGAGCGGCAATGTGAAGCTCGCCGCCCACACGCCGGTCTTCCCTACCACCACGGCACCCGCGCCTCTCGCACCCAGTCCGAACGGCAGCGCCTCCCAGGCCGCCGTCGCCGGGTCGATGCGAATGAGACCCGCGCCGTTCGTGCCGAAGAAAATCTCGCGCTGATCGGGCGACCGGGCTGCCGCGGTAAACGTGTACGACCGCAGGCGCGAATCGGTGAGAATGAACGCGCGGAATGCGTCGCCCGCGGTGGCGGTGTTCAACGCCTGCTCGAGCCCGAGTGGCGTGATCCGCCGCCCGGGAGGCGGGAGCGGGCGTCCGGCGGTCGAAAACGGAACGACGCCGCCGCGCGGCAGAAACACCCATTCCGTGCTGGTCTGCAAATAGATGCCGCTCGCCGGATCAGCCGCATCGAGCAGCAGGCTCCGCACCCCACCCGGAATCGCGGCGCCGTCCCAGCGGTGCAGATCGGCATCGTAGCGCGCCCAGCCCGCGTCAGTACCCAGCCACACGGCGTTTCCCATGACGTCCGCCACGGCGGCCCGGACGGGCGCGCGCGGATACCCGTCCAGGATGGTGACCGGGAGCTGCCATTCGCTCGACTGCCGATTGTAAATCGTCAGGCCGTGAGCGGTCGCGGCGAACACGTAGAGCGGCGA
>DATIWU010000078.1:0-14861 GCA_035519195.1 Gemmatimonadales bacterium | reverse complement strand
AGCGAATCGCGTGGTCCGAGCGCTGGGTTCAAGCCCTGAACGAGCAAGGGCTTGGCCCGCGCGTATTCGCCCACATCGTACGCTTCCGCTCCCCGCTTCAGGAGACTGTGCTCGTCCTGTCCCAGCGCCACGCGGGCAACGAGCGACATGGCAAACGCCAGCGTCACCGCGCGATTCACGAGGCACTCCGCGTCAGGGGCACCCGCACGACGACCGTATCGCGGGGGCCAACTACGACGGTCGAATCGACCGTCCGGTAACCGGCTCGTTCGAGATGCAGTCGATGATGGCCCGCCGAGACGGTCGCGCGGTAAGACGTCCCGTCGCGTGGTGCGCCGCCGTCCACGTAGATCCGGGCCCATCCGCCCACCGTCTGCACGACGAGCAGCGCCCGCGCGGCGGGCTGGGCGGGCTGGGCGGGATGGGAGGGGGCGGCAGCGACCGCTCCGCGTCGGGACTCCGCGGCTGGAGCCGCGCTCGGTGTGGGTGCGGCTGGGTGGGGGGACCCTGACGCCGTGGCGGCGATCGCTCGCGGCGGCGCCATGGCGGGCGCACCCGAATCGCGCGGTAACGATTCTCGAGGGCCGGCTTGAGATCCCGTGGCTCGCCCGGACCCCACCCACAGACCAACGGCGGCGACCGTCACAACCGTGGCGATCGACCAGGCACGGTGGCGCCGCTCGTGGGATGTCACGGCGGGCGTCGGCCTGCGCGGCGAGCCCCGTTGCCGGATGGACCAGTAGCGCGGCAGGCGTACGGTGCTGTCGTCGGTCGGGCCCGCGAGGGCGCGCACGAAGGCGGTGACGGATGGAAATCGGTTCGCGGGTTCCTTCGCGAGCGCGCGGTGAATGGCGGCTCCCACGTGCGGCGGAAGATCGCGCACCGGCGGCGGCTCTTCGGCGACGTGTTTTCGCAACAGGTCGACGACGGAGCGGCTGTCGAACGGGACTTTGCCCGTGAGCATCTGATACGCCATGATCGCGGCGGAATACTGGTCCGACGCGCCGGTCAGCGTTCCCCCCTGGCATTGTTCGGGAGACATGTAAAACGGCGTGCCGACGATCGCTTCCGAGAGAGTGCCCGCCGCCGCTTCCTTCGCGATGCCGAAATCCGTCACGATCACATGGCCGTGCGTCTCGAGCATCACATTGCCGGGTTTCACGTCGCGATGGATCACGTGGCGCTGGTGGGCGTAATCGAGCGCATTCCCGATCCGTTCGAGAATCGTGATCGCGGCGGCAAGGGGAAGGGTCGTCTGCTCCTTGAGTACGTCCGCGAGGGAGCGCCCCTCCAAGTATTTCATCGTGTACCAGAAGATCCGGCCCCCGGGGGCCACGCGGTACACGGGCACGATGCTCGGGTGCTCGAGCGCCGCGGCGGTGCGCGCCTCGCGCCGAAACCGCGCGACCGCGCCCTTGCCGAAGGTGAGATGGGGCGGGAGGACTTTCATTGCCACGTCGCGAGCCAGCGAGACCTCGCGGGCGAGATAAACGACGCCCATCGCGCCGCGGCCGATCTCCCGCAGAATCTCATATTCCCCAGCGGTCTCGGCCTTGAGCAGCATCTCGAGCTCGCGTTCGCCGGAGGCATCCTCGGCGGTTTCGAGAGCCGGCGTGGGAAGGGTGGCCTCCGGCACGAGCGCGCCGCAGCTGAGACAGAACCGGCTGTTCTCCGGGATGGGCGTGGCGCAGCGATAGCAGGTCATTACTGGATGTCGAACGACGCGCTCGTCGCGTCCGTGAGCCCATTGCCGGGATCGCTCGCCGTCAGCTGATACGCGGTCCCGGACAGTGTGATGCTGAGATTGTTGAACGTGCCTACGCCGTTGACCACGGCAACCGTTGTCGTTCCGTTGAGCGCCGCTCCCAGCGTTCCGGTCCCTGCCGTAATCGCGATCGCGATCGATCCCGAGTAGCCGGTGGCGATATCGCCGAACCCGTCTTCCACCGCGACCTGAACGGCGGGAGCGATGGAGGCGTTGGCCAGAGTCGTGGACGGTTGGGCGACGAACACGAGGACGGACGCCGTCGTAATGCTGAACACGGCGCTCGTGGCCGACGCGAGTCCCGACGCGCTCGCTCCCAGCTTGTAGGTGGTCCCCGTCCGGTTGATCGAGAGGTCGCCGAACGTGGCCACCCCGCCGGAGGCGGGGACAGAGAGCGTCCCGCTCAGCTGGGCGCCGCCCGGGCCCGCGGCGATCGAGATCGTGACGGATCCCGTGAAGGCCGTCACGGTGTTGCCGAAGGCATCCTGCGCCGCGACCTGGACCGGTGGCGTGATGATGCTGCTCTTGGGCGTCCGCGACGGCTGTGTCACGAACGTCAGCTTGGTCGCGGCTCCGGGGGTGATGCCGAACGTCGTGCTCGAGGTGTTTCCGAAGCCCGTGGCGCTCATGACGAGCGTGTATCCCGAGCCCGCTTTGTCTACGCTCAGATCGCTGAATGTGACGACGCCGGTCACGGCGCTCTTTCCCAGCGTGCCCGAGAGCGTCGCTCCACCCGGACCGCCACTGAGCGCGACGGTCACGAACGTGGTCGCGCTCGCGACCGGATGGCCCAGCGAGTCTTCGATCGCCACTGCCACGGCAGGCGCGATCGCCGTGCCCGACACCGCGGACGAAGGCTGCACACTGAACGCCATCGTGGCGGCGACCTGCGAAACCGACACGCTCACCGTGTCCGCGGCGCCATCGACAAGAGCGACGAGCTTGGCGCTTCCGTTCGCGATGGCCGTCGCGACACCGGAGGCGTTGATCGCGACAACACCGGTCGCGGTCGATGACCAGGCGATCGGCGGCGCGACAATGGGTGTCCCGCCGCTGTCGAGCGCGGTGGCGCCGAACGACTGTGTCTGGCCGATGGAGGAGAATTGGGTGGTGCGCGGGGTGATATGGACACTGGCGGCGCGTTGCCGGACGGACACGGCGAACGCGCGCCGGCAGGTATCGACCTGGACCTGCACGGTGTCGGTCCCGCGCGCGATCGCATGAAGGCGTCCGGATGAATCGACACTGATGGCACTTCCCGCGGAGGCGAGCTGGATCCTCAAGGCCGCCGTGGCCGTTGCGGAATCACCGGCGCCGAAGTGCGCGCCGGTCGCGTCGAGAAATCCAGGGCGCAGCGTGACCGTGTCGCCGATCGCGGCGAGCGTCGCGCTCGTTTCCGCGAACGCGAGCCGCGACACGATGCCGCGTACGGGGAAGCTGTCGACGGGCGGCGTCTCGCCCGTGGCGACGCTGACGAGCGTCACGCGGATGTAGGCCGTGCGGCGCGTCCGCACGCGAATCGTTCCGGCGTCGCTGACGGAGAGCACGCTCGTGTCGCCACTCGCGTAGTGGAGATGCGCGCCGAGGAGCGGCGTGCTTCCCGAGAGGACGCCGACCGCGGGTGTCGCCGTGTCGGCGACGCCGACACGCAGCGTGTCTTGCGGGAGTGCGAAACGCACCCGGATGGTGCCGGGATCCGAAGGCAGGAGGCAGCTTGCGAGCACCGCTCCTCCCAGCGCGGCCGCCGGGAGTGCGATTCGCCGTGGCACGTTCCGAGACCCTGGAAAAATGGCCAACCAACATACGGGACTTCTCGAACCGCACAAGTGAGCGGGGTCTCTGTGACTCCCATCACTCACGCGTAAGGAGTGGCTGGGATTGGACCTGGGCCGGGACCGCTGATGAGTGAGCGTTGCCGACTCGGTCGCTGCGCGTCACATTTGCCGACTTCGTAACTGCACAAACTGCACAGCGTCGTATCACCCCGGTGGCTCCGGCATCATGCGGCGCCGCAGTTGACCCCCACGCGATTTGGGGTGTAATTCCCTGTGGAGGCGCGCGTGTTGCTTTCCTTCTTATTGGTCGCTACGTCCGCTGTTGGTCCGCAGCCGTCGCCCACCGACTGGCAGCCGGTGCACATCTGGTCCGATCCCGCGCAGGCGCTGAGCGGCTCGCCGGTTCGCGTGTTCGTGAATCTCGAGACTCCGGGATACCTCCTCGTCTTGCGGCGCCGGCCAAACGGCATGATCGACGTGCTGTTCCCTGCGAGTCCCGCGGCGGATCCCTACACGCCCGAGGGCACGTACGAAATCACGGGATCGAGTGGGGGCGCGGCGTTCACGGCCGCTGAGACGGGCAGCGGAACGCTGCTCGCCGCGCGATCGGACGTGGCCTTTCAGGCGGGAGAGTTCGTCCGTGGCACCGAGTGGGACGCCGCGATGCTCGGCGGAGTCTCGCCCGACCAGGATGCCGAGGCCGCGTTGACCGAGATCGTGCAGCGCATGCTCGGCCCGGAGTCGTTCAACTACGATCTCACGATGTACGGCGTGAATGCTCCCGAGCCCGAAGAACCGCTGGCCACGACCCCCGAGCTCGACGTTCCGCTGCTCGTCTATGACGTGGCGCCCGCGGACCCCCGGCCCGTCGCGCCTGTGCCGCTACACTGCCGGCTCACTCCTTCTCATCGCGGAGCGGGTGGCACTGCCGCAGCGCTCGCGGTTTATCAGGGCGGTCAACTTTCGGTAATGCGGCCGGCGGTGCCGGCCCAAGACGGGCGTCCGGTCGCGCAGCCGACTCTGCCGGCGCGTGATCAGCGTGCGGCAGCGCAGCCGATGATGCCAGCGCCTGCTCCGCATCCCGTGGCGCGGCCGAGGTTGCCAGCCCGCGATCAGCCTGCGGTCGCGTGGTCGGCTCCGCCAGCGCGTGATCAGCGCCCCGTAGCCCGGCTCACGCTACCACCGATTGTCATCGTCCAGCCGCGCACCCACGTGCACGTCGATGTTCCAGTCGCGCCCGCGACAACGAGCGCGGCCTCGGGGGGCGCGCCGCGCGAATGGGTCGTGCGCGTGAATCCGCGAAGCAACGGCGCGACGGAGTCGCGTGCGCGCGTGGCGACCTCCTCGACACAAGCCAGCCTGGTGGCTCCCGCACCTCTGCGGGTCGGTGGGGCCGCGTCGGGAGCTGCGTCCATCGGGCAGCCATCCGGTACGCTGGGCGGGATCGTCGCAGCGCGTGCCTTTGCGGTACCGCGGGTCCAGTTTGGCAGTGTGGCCCTTCCCGGGGTCGTGGCCATTCCGCGACAGCGGTGACCGTGGGTGCGACACGTTGGGCTTGGGCCGGTGCCTGGTTCGGGCTGACCATCGCTGGGCGAACCGCGCCCGCGCAGATCGCGGGCTCCGCTACCGCCGAGAGTACCGCCTATAAGAAGCCGTCGGACCACGAATTACGGCACAGGCTCACCCCCCTGCAGTACGACGTGACCCAGCAGGGCGCCACCGAGCAGGCGTTTCACAACGAGTACTGGGACAATCACGCGGCCGGGATATACGTGGACATCGTGACCGGCGAGCCACTGTTCAGCTCGCTCGACAAGTACGATTCGGGAACCGGGTGGCCCAGCTTCACGCAGCCGCTCGAGCCCGGCAACATCCGCCGGCGGGAAGACCGGAGTCTTTTCATGATACGCACGGAAATCCGCTCGGCGCATGGAGATTCCCACCTGGGCCACGTGTTTGACGATGGCCCGCCTCCGACCCACCTGCGCTATTGCATGAATTCCGCCGCCCTCCGATTCATCCCGGTGGATAGTCTCGAGGCGCGGGGATACGCGCGCTACCTGCCCCTGTTCTCGGGAGTCAAACCCGGGAACTGAGCCCTCTTAGTCTTCCCCGGATTCGTTTTGGCCATGCGCGTACGCGCACTTTAGGCCAAGCTGTCGCGCCGTTGCAGCATGTGCCACGCGAATTCCAGCGCACCAACGTGCATCCCGATGCGCATTTCCCGCACTCAATTGCGGCATCTTTCGAAATCCGCACGATTTCCCATTGACGACGCACGACCGCGCTCGACGTGCCCTCGGCATTGGAATTGCTAGACAAGGAAGCGACGCCGATTGCGTGTCTTGCAGTACGCGGATGTTGCCCGCACGATCGGTGATCACTTGGCAGTCCGCAAACCGTGTGGGCAGTCGTCCACCGCAGGACATAGGCGGGGAGTCTGAGCCAAGTGAGCTGACCATTCGTGGATTGCGTTTTTCGTCGCCCGGTTGCGCCGAGGAACCCCGGTGGTGGCTCGACTCCCGCGCCCCCTTTTAGTGCTCTGCACGTCTCCGCTTGATGGGCTGAGCCTCGCTTGCTAGCTTGTGAAGCCGGTGTGCCGCCTCTCGATGCGGCGGGCTTTCGTAGGGCCTGCGGCAACAACTGCCCGGGCCTTTTTTGTCACCTCCCTTCTGGGAAGAGGAGAACGCGGTGCCCATGCGCGCGGCGAAGCGTCTCGGAGTCCTCGGCACGGAATCGGCCTACGTCGTGCTCGATGCGGCGCGCAGGCTCGAGGCCGCGGGGCACCGAGTCATTCACCTCGAGATCGGCGAGCCGGATCTTCCCACGCCACCCCACGTCGTCGAAGCCGGGATCCGCGCGTTGCGGGACGGGCGAACCCGCTACGCGGTGGCGGCCGGCGTCCCCGAGCTGCGCGATGCCATCGCGCAATCGCTCGCGACGCGGGGAGTCCGCGCCAGCGCCGAGCAGGTGATTATCACCCCCGGCGCGAAGCCGATGCTGTTCTGCGCCGCGCTCGCCCTCATTGACGAAGGTGATGAGGTCCTCTGCCCGAATCCGGGCTTTCCGATCTATGAATCGGTCATCCGGTTCGCCGGCGGACGACCGGTGTACTATCCGCTCGACCACCATCGGGCGTTTGCCCCCGATGTCGACGCGATCGCCGCGGCCATCACCCCGCGCACTCGCGCGCTGATACTCAACTTGCCACACAATCCCACCGGCGGAGTCGCGTCGGGCGCGGATCTGGCGCGGCTCGCGAGTCTGGCCGAGCGGCACGACCTCTGGGTCATTACCGACGAGGTGTACGGCAAGCTACGGTACGACGGCCGGTACGACAGCATCGCGGCGCAGCCGGGCATGCGCGATCGTACGGTGATCGTGGACGGGTTCTCGAAGTCCTATTCGATGACGGGGTGGCGATTGGGGTACGGGATCATGCCGACCTGGCTGGCCGGTCCTATGACGACCCTGATCATCAACAACCTCTCGTGCACGGCCACGTTCGTTCAGTATGCGGGACTCGCCGCCCTCACCGGCCCGCAGGAGCACGTGGAGCGGTTCGTTGCCGGATTGCGCACGAAACGGGATCTGCTGGTGCAGGGCTTGAATGCCATCGAAGGCGTGACCTGTGCCACGCCGGCGGGGGCATTCTACGCGTTTCCTGACTTCAGCGGGGTGCTCGACAAGAGCGGCCTCACGTGCGAGGCGTTGGCGGAGCGGCTGCTGATGGAGGCGCACACGGCCGTACTGGCCGGAACGGCCTTCGGCCCCGCGGGTCGGGGGCATTTGCGGCTCTCGTATGCCAGCCCGGCGGCCGATGTCGAGGTCGGGCTCGAGCGAATCCGTAGCTGGGTTGCGAGTCTCGAGACGGTGGGCGCCCGGTAACCCGGCTTGACCTGCGCCGTTCCCGACATACCTTTTCTTGCAGCAGGAACACAATCGTAGCGCCGTGGTGATTTGCCGCGTATTGCCGCCACGTAAAACAACGCGCTAAAAAGCGACCGCCCGCGGCATGATTTGCCCGGGCCTTTTTTTTTGAGGATATGACAACCACCGCCGCCCCGACTCCAGACACGAGTCTCAAAGCCCTGCCGCTGCGTTGCCGGAGCTGCGGTGCGGAACGGGCTCCCGCGCCACTCTCGATCTGCGAGAACTGCCTCGGCCCCCTCGATCCCATCTACGATCCCGAGCGGCGCCTGCCCGACGCGCGGACCATCGCGGCGCGCGCGCCATCGCTCTGGAGATATAAGGAATGGCTGCCGTTCGACGGTGATCCGGTGCATTCCCGCGATTCGGGATTCACGCCGCTGGTCGACGCGCCGAAGCTGGCGCGGAGACTCGGCGTCGCCCGTGTCTGGGTCAAGAACGATACCGTTTCGCATCCGACGCTGTCCTTCAAGGATCGCGTCGTGGCGGCAGCCATCAATGCCGCCCACGCCTTCGGAATCGACACGATCGGTTGCGCGTCCACGGGCAATCTCGCCAACGCGGTCGCCGCTCATGCCGCTCGCGCGGGCCTTGCCGCCTGGGTGTTCATTCCCGATGACCTCGAGGCCGGAAAGATTCTTGGCACGAGCATCTACGCGCCGCGGCTCGTGCGGGTGCGTGGGACCTATGACGACGTGAACCGGCTGTGCGCGCAGGTCGCCGACCGGTTCGGCTGGGGAATCGTCAACGTGAACCTGCGGGGCTATTACGGCGAAGGATCGAAGACGGTCGCCTTCGAGATCGCCGAGCAGCTGGGCTGGCGCCTGCCGAACGCCGTGGTCGCCCCCATGGCCGGGGGCTCACTCGTGAGTAAGCTCCGCAAGGGGTTCGGCGAATTTCTCGCCGCGGGCCTGGTGCGCGGCGCGGTGCCGCGGCTCTATGGAGCCCAGGCCTCGGGCTGCGCGCCGATCGTGCGACTCGTGGAACGCGGCGGCGAGACTATCGAACCCGAGGTGCCGCGCACCATTGCTCGATCACTGGCCATCGGCAATCCTGCCGACGGGACCATCGCCTCGCAGGTGATTCGGGAAACCGGTGGCTGGGGCGCGCATGTGAGCGACGAGGCGCTGGTGTCCGGCATTCGGATGCTGGCCGAAGACACCGGCGTATTCGGGGAGACCGCGGCGGGCGTGACGGTCGCGGCGGCGCTTGCCCTCGCGCGCGCCGGCCGCTTCCGCGAGCAGGACGAGGTCGTGCTGTGCATTACGGGGCACGGTCTCAAGACGCTCGAGGCCGTGAGCGGCGCGCTCGCCGACGCCCCCGTGATCGCCCCGCGCCTGCGCGAGGTGGCCGCCCTCGTCGAGCAGGCTCGCACGCATTGATGGCCCTGGAGGAGATCGACGCATGGCAGTGAATGTGAATCTTCCCTCGGTGCTCGCGGCGCATGCCGGCGGGGCCCGCACGATTCAGGCGAACGGCCGCACGTTGGGTGAAGCGGTGGCCGACGTCGCCGCGCGAGTCCCGGCGCTCGGCCCACGGCTGCAGGACAAGGATGGCAAACCCTACCCATTCGTCGTGTTTTACGTGAACGATGAAGACGTGCGGTTCCGGGGCGGCTTCGCTGCGACCGTCGAAGATGGCGACGAGGTGACGGTCATCCCCGCGATCGCCGGCGGCTGACGCCCATGGTGTCCCGTCGTGCAACTCCCTCCAACGGTTGGGTTCGCCGGCATCGAACGAAACACAACGCGGAGGCGTAACAAGAGCAAAGGGCGAACATGGAGGCCGTATGCGCCTGAAACATCTCCCGGTCTCCCTGGCGGGTCTCGCGCTGCTGGGGTTCGCCGGGTGTCGGACAACGAGAGTCGTCGGGTATCCTGCCGAGTACGTCGCCACGCGCGGTCCAAGTCATGTCTGGGTCACCGAAGCCAACAACAACACTGTGGAATTGTGGAATCCCACGGTGCACGGGGACACCCTCGCGGGATTCGACCGAGGTAGCTTCGACGAGATTCCGCTCGACAGCATCAAGCTGATGAAGGCGAGCGAAGTGAATGCCGGGCGAACCGCGCTGCTCGCGGGCGGCACAGCGATCGGGGCCGCCGCGATCGTGGCCACCCTCATGGGCAGCGGCAACGGCAGCACCTGCATTACCCCCGGGACCGACTTCGTGACACCCTGTCAGGATCCGAACAACCCGAATACGCAAACGACTCACTAACCAGTAGTTCCGCGCATATACCTAGTCCAGGCGCCCGCCCTCGCGGGCGCCTTTTTTCCGGCCGTTGGCGACGATTATCCTTCCCACGAGCCATCGGGGGAGCGTAATGAAAAAATGGATGGAGACCTGCGAGGTACTGACCCGGCTGCACCAGGTGTTGGGAGCCGGGGGGGCCGCCGCGCTCGCTACTGTGGTTCGCGTGGTCGGATCCGCCTACCGCCGCGAGGGGGCCAAGCTTCTCGTTGCGTCCGATGGCTCGACCTTTGGAAATGTGAGCGGCGGCTGCCTGGAACAGGACGTCATCCAGGTCGCCCAGCGTGTGCTGCGCACCGATTCGCCGGAGCTCCGGACCTACTGCTCGAGCGAGGACCGCATCGAGGCCTGGAACCTGGGCCTGGGGTGTGACGGACGGGTCGACGTTCATGTCGCGCCAATGCGCGGTTCGCTGCCGCTCGCGCGCGTCGCGCTCTCGAGTCTCGCCCCCGTACCGTTCGTGCTGTGTACGGACCTCGAGGGACAGGCGCTCACCGTGACGACCGAGGCATGCGAAGGCCATCTGGGCTCGCCCGATCTCACTCGCGCGGTACGCGAGCGCGCGCACGATTTGCTTACCCACGATCGCGGCACGCTGGAAATGCTGCACGGGCGGTCAATCTTCTTTGACGCCTTCGATCCACCGCCGGCGCTGGTGATCTGCGGGGCGGGCGAGGATGCCCCCGCACTGGTCCGTCTCGCCGCCAGTGTGGGGTTTCGCGTCGCGGTGGTGGATCGCCGGCCGGGACGTCTCGATGCGGCGCGCTTCGGAGGGGCCGCCCGGCTGATCGAGTCGGATGGCGAGAGTCTGCCGCGCTTGATCGATCCGACACGGAGTTATGCCGTCCTGATGACACACAATTTCGCGGACGACGTCGCGTATCTGGGGGCCCTCGTCGCGACGTCCATTCCTTATATAGGCATACTCGGCCCGCGGGAGCGGACGAATCGAATGCTCGAAGCCACCGCTTCTCGCGCCGCCGCCGCGCTCCAACAGCAGCGCCTGTATGCGCCTGTCGGCCTCGACATCGGCGCTGATGGGGCCGAGCAGGTCGCCCTCGCCATTGTGGCCGAGGTCCTCGCCTTCCGGTCCGGCCGGCAAGTTCAGTCGCTGCGTGAACGAGCGCTCTCCATTCATGCCTGACGCGGAATTCGCGGGCATCGTCCTCGCGGCCGGGGCATCGCGGCGCATGGGCCCGGGACGAAACAAGCTGCTGCTCGAGCTCGATGGCGAGCCGCTCGTCCGGCGATCCACGCGCATCGCGCTCGACGCCGGACTCTGGCCGGTGGTCGTCGTCGTGGGATTCGAAGCGGAGCTGGTACGGGCGGCGCTCGGCTCACTGGAATGCGACATCGCGCTGAATTCCGGGTTCGACGGGCCCATGAGCGCGTCGGTCCACGTCGGGCTGCGCCGGCTGCCTCCGTCCGCGCACGGGGCGATTGTGCTCCTTGCCGACATGGTTCGGGTGACGCCGGAGATGATCAGAGCGGTCCGGGACACCGTTCCGCAGCATGGTGCGCCGATCGTCGCGTCCCGGTACAATGGGGTGATGGCGCCGCCCGTGCGGTTCCATCGCTCGATGTTCCCTGAGTTGTTGGCCTGGACGGGCGAGGGGTTCAAGACGGTCGTCCAACGGCATGGCGACACCGTGCGGCACCAGGAGTGGCCCGCTCCGGCTCTCGGCGACATCGACACACCGGGCGACTTGCAGCGGCAACCGGGTATCACCACGCATCACTGATCGGGGGAACCAGCATGTCTTATCTCGCGCGGCGCGGGATCTGTTCGCTTCTCGCGCTTGGCCTGATCGGCGCCTCGCAGCTTGCGGCTCAGACAGCCGGCGGAGACCTGGCCACACTGTGCCGTTCACTGGGCCAGGTGAAGGTCGGGCAGTGGGCCCGGTATGGGATCAGGGGCGGCCAGCTCGACGGCTTCGAAATGCGCATTGCGGCCGTGGGCTCGGAAGCTCGCGGCGACACCACGCTGTACTGGATCGAGGTTCGCGATTCGTCGAGCCGGAGTGCGTCGGGGAACTGGATCGCCCAGGTGCTCGTCCCGAGCTTCGTCTTCGAGGCGAACGGAATTCATGGGCTTGTGTTCAAATCGGGGTCTCAGCCGGCCGCGCGCATCCCGGACGAGTTGCTCCCGCTCGTCAGCCAACGGCTGGTGCAGATGAGCCCGGCTGTCGAAATGGGGCGGCGCTGCGCGTCAGCTCAGACGGTGGGATGGGAAAACGTCAATGTGCCGGCGGGATCGATCCGCGCACTGCACGTGCGTGCACCCGACGGCGACGCGTGGCTGTCGCAGAACGTTCCGTTCGCAGCGGTGAAGGTCACGCCGGCGGCCGGGGGCGAGACCGCGCTGCTCGGGTCAGGGTTCGATGCGAAGTCGTCGATTACCGAAACACCGCAACTGATGCTGCAGCTGCCCGGTCTCGGACCCTAAGACTTCGTGTCGCTCTCGAGCCGGAGCAGTCCCGCCCGTGCCTCCCGAACGTAGGGGGCGAGGGTCGAATCGGCGTGCAGCCAGGCCGCGGCGACGTAGGCGTAGCCGGCGCGCGCGGCCGCTCGATCGTGCAACCGTTCTGCAACGCGGGCGCGCTCGAGTTCCCAGAGGACGTGCGTCGGGGTGATCCCCCAGCTGAACCAGTCGAGCACCGGCGGAGTCTGCAGCCGGCGGGCAGCATCGTCGTATTGGCCGAAGGCGACGAGCAGCTTGACCCGCGTCAACGCGTCCAACTCGCAATGTCCCAGGCAGGCGCTGTCGGGTAATGCCGCGAAGCGCCGCAGCGCCTCGCCCGAGTCACCGCGCGCCAGCGCCATGTATGCCCGCGTCGAGTGCGTCACGTAGCGGACCACCTCACGCTGTGTGGGCGTGAGCGGAAATGGGGGGGTCCGGAGTCCCTGATCCGCCATGCGCTCGAGCCCTGCGATCGCGACGGTATCGTGCCGAGCTGACCACCAGGGCAGCGCCCACCACGGCCGGAAGTTGGGAACGCGCTGCCAGGCGATCCAGCGTCGCATCATCGCGTCGGCGCTGTCCGGTGGAATGGCGCCGAGCAGCGCCAACTCGGCGTTGTGGTAGTTCTGGGGCGGCACGTGGCGTCGCGCCTCTTCCAGGTGGCCGCGCAGTGCCAGCGCCGGGTAGAGGGTCCAGTCGGCCTTGGCCGAATCGTCCGCCGTCCGGGACTCCCGCAGGATCCGGTCTCGGTGACGCCGCGCCACCCAGATACCCGTCTCGTCGGCATCGACCGACTCGATCACCGCGTAGGTGGCGAGGTGGATAGGCGCCATCGGCATCGTGTCGAACATCGCCCATGCCGCCGGGTCGCGGGCCGTTCGAGGGTTGAGCAGCAGCAGCATGATCCTGACCGCGTCCGCGTAGCTCCCCGCCGCGCCGGCGCGCAGATAGCCGGTGGCGTAGGCGCGGCCCGCGTCCACGCCGCGCAGCTCGAAGCCGAGCTGGATCGAGTGGACGTAGGAGGGAGTAAAGGCCGAGTCGAGCGCGATCGATCGATCGAACGCGGCCAACGCTTGCTCCCGTCCCACGCCGGCCAGCAAGCCGTCGTGGAAGTCGGCGTCCCCCAGCATATACCACAGCTCGGGGTCGGTGGGATAGCGCCGCACGGCCTCCGTGAGGGTCGCGATCAATCGCCGGGCATAGCCCCAGGTCTTGGGGCCCAGCTGCTCCTCGTATCCGAACAGCGTCGCCTGAAGCGATTCCGCCTGGACAATGAGACTCTCGCGCGGCGCGAGCCCGTGGTTCAGGGCGCCGGCGCGCAGCAGGTACGTCACCGACAACGTGTCATAGGCCGAATGCGCCCAGCCGGCCGCGAGTCCGGCGTGGCTCCAGGCCAGCGCGAACCCGGAATCGAGTGCCAGCGCGCGTTGATCATAGGCGATCGTCGAGTCCCACTGGGAGCGACGCAGGAATTGCTCCCCGGCGAGAAACGCTTTGAGTGCTGGAAGGGACCGGGACCCGAGCGGCGCGCCGCGCACGAGCCCGATCGCGCGCGTGCGGTCGAGCTCCCGTAAAACCTGAACGACGAGCGAGTCAGCCACTCGATCCATGCGATCCGCGCCGTCGCGCAGCTCGAGCTCGGCGAGCGACGCGCCCCGAGCCACGTCGAGAATCGTGGCGGTCACTCGGACGGAATCAGGGCCGGCCGAGAGCAGGGTGCCGTAGATCACCGTCTGCGCGCCGGTCTCACGACCGAGGGCCTCAGCGGAGGCTTGATCCGAGCGGCCGCGCCAGCGCCGGATCACGAGCGTCGGCGACACGGTGCGCAACGGACCTGCGCCGTCGAGCCCGCGCGACAATACATCGACCAGGCCTTCGTGCCACAAGCCGAAGCCGCCCGGGCCGACGACGTCGAACGGCGCGACGGCGACCCGGTTCTGGTCCAGCGGTGTGGGCGGTTCGCGCCGCAGTGCCACCCACCCAATCGCCAGAGCGATGACCGTTCCCACTGCGACCGAGGCTCCCACCCAGGATTTCGACTTACGGGCCGCGTGGCGTCCCGCTCGCGTGGCGCTACCGAATCCCGAGCTCGTCATTCCGTCCAGCGCGTCGCGCACCGAGGCCGCGCTCGCCGGCCGCTGCTCGGCGTCCTTGTCCAGGCAGCGCATCACGAGCTCCGCGAGCTCGGCAGGGATTTCCGGCCGCACCTGGGCGATCGGGGTGACCGGCTCGAGGACATGCGCCGCGATCATCTTGTGCGGCGCGAGATCGGGGAAGGGGGGCCGGCCCGTGAGCATCTCGTACGCGGTCGCGCCCAGCGCGTAGAGATCGGCTCGCGCGTCCACGTTCGGATCGCCGGCCGCCTGCTCGGGGGCCATGTACGCGGGAGTCCCAATGGCGAGACCGAGCGACGTGAGGGCCGAGACGCCGCCGGCATGGCTCAGCGCTTTCGCGACCCCGAAGTCGGCGACCACGGCATGGCTGCCTGAGAGCAGGATATTGTCCGGCTTGATATCGCGGTGCACGATGCCTCGCTCGTGCGCGTACGCCAGGGCATCGGCGACGTCGCGCAGCGTCCGGATCGCGTCGCGAATCTGCAGCCGGCCGTCGCGTCCGAGCCTCGAGCGCAGCGATTCGCCCTCGACGTACGGCATCGTGTAGTAGAAGACGTCGCCC
>DATIWU010000077.1:0-40722 GCA_035519195.1 Gemmatimonadales bacterium | reverse complement strand
TGAGACCAGGAACCGCTGGCGGACGGAATTTCGCCGCCTGGAATACGTAGCTGCCCGCCGTACCCACGATGTTGCCGGCATAGAACCGTGCGTTCCACACCGTCGAAGCCGGCAGCGCGGCCATCTGCATCACGAAGAAATGCCCGTTCAGGTAGAAGATGAACCCATTCCCCGTGGCGGGCGCGGCCGTCAGAGTCGCCGCATTGGCGAACGAGGACGATTTGAACACGACCGGCTCGAGCTTCGCGTGATCCATCAGAGGCGCCGTGACGCCGCAGCGCGGCGGCCCTCCCGGTCCGTTGGTGAGGAGCGTCGACGCCGGCGCGACGCAGAACGCGTCGGTCCAGGTGAGCACCGCGCTCGTGTCAGGGACCGTCGCTTTCGCGAGCCCGGTGAACGAGGAGTCGTTCAGGATGCCCCAGCTCGGGCCCATATACGTCTTGAACGGCACCTTGACCTTGTGCGTCACATCAACCACGGAATCCACGGCCCCGGCCGTCGCGCCCCAGTAGACCTTGAAGTCCGCCGCGCGCACGACCGTGGCGCCGACCGCCTCGAGGTCGCGCGGAGGGTTGCTGTTGACCGTGCTGTAGGCGTGGGGATGGAAAATCCCGACGCCGCTGATCGCTCCCGCGTTGCGGCTCAGGTCCGCCTGCAAGCATCCGCCGGACGCGGGGGAGCACTGGAGCCCGACCGGGTCGTTGGTGTTTTCGTTTGCGGCTCCGGCCCACCAGCGCGGGCCGTTGAAGTCCGAATTCGCCGGGTCGGCGTTGATGCTGGCGCGGCCCCACGACGCCGTCCGCCACGTTGCCGAGGCCGAAATGGTCACTTCAGGCAGCAGCGTATAGGTGCTGTCGCCCCCATAGATCCCAGCCTGTTTCTGGTTGAACTTGATCGCCGGGAGCTGGGCGCTCGAGGACGTGTCGACATCGATCGGATCGACCGGCAACGTCATCACGATGGGTGTGGATGGGAAAGGTCCGGTGGCATGCACGTAGTAGACTGGCGGCCCACCGGTGCCTAAACCGTCGGGATCCGGATTGCCCGGCATCACGGAGTCGATCGTGACATTGACGCTGTCCTTCGTGACAACGGCCGGGATGAACGCGGGGAAGCCGATCGCGAATCCGTTGGTGGGCTGCGCGGGCCCGGAGAAAATTCCGTTCTTGTCGAGGCTCGGGGCGGAGCCGGCGGGTAGCGCTACGCCCCCGGCTCCGGCCAGGGAAAGTGTGAGCTGGCCCTGATTGACCTGAGCCGAATTCTTACGCGGGATAACGGACTTGGCCGGGAACCGCCCTTCGAGCGAAGTCGACCCCTGGCCTGTGGACAGCACCGAGTTCAAGTCGAACGCGGCGACGGTATAGAAGTACGTGAAGCCGTTGAGAACGCCGTTATCGACGAAGGCAAACGGGACGCCCGTATCCCTGAGCTTCGGGACGTTGGTTCCGCCACCCGTCACGGCGGTGTCCGCCGTGAGGACGAGAATGCTCGAATCGGCCAGCTTCACGCGCCCGCCGGGCGGGATCTGGACGATGTCGCCCACCAGGGGCACCGTATCGGACACGGTGTACGGTGGCGCGCTATCGAACGGGGCCGGACATCCCGTCTTCACGCCCAATTCGGGCGCGCAATTGGGAGAGCTGATTTCGCCGGTGTAATCGATGAACGTCGTCCCGGTCTTGTCGAACTGCGCAATGACCGTCAGGTCGCCGGAGGTGCGCCCGCGATAGACGCGATATCCCTCGACGTCGAAATGACGGTAGTTGGGGTCGTACAACGCGCTCGTGGGATTCGAGGCGATCGCGAAGTACGGATCGCCCGTTACCTCGCTCGGGCTCGCCTTCCAGACCACCGTCACACTGTTGTCGCCCGGGATCAGGAAGAAGTCCGGCGGATCCGGCGGGAACGGCAGCAGGAACTTCGCGTCGAACACGGCCTGCGCTACGAGTCCCTTGCCAAGCAACGAGCGCGGCACCACGCGCAGCTCGTTCTGATCGATCTTGCCATTCGGTCCGCCCGCGGGTTTTGGCCCGCCACCCGTATCTCCGACGATCGACAGCGCGCCAAAGATGCTGTCCAGAGCGGTGAGATGCTGGGAACCCGTCGCGAGGGATTCGGGCTGCTGTGGGCCGAATGCCCCGATCGGGCCCCCGTTGGGAAATACAAACCCGGCTCCCCCGCGATTCTTGATGGCGGGATTCTCGACCGGCGCGGCGCCGATATAGGCGACCGCAATCGTCTGCGATTCCCCCGGCTTCAGCGTGAAGGGTCCCGAGGATTGGAAGAAGCGGATGTCGAACGGCGTCGTCTGGATGTAGCACACGTGCACCAGGCTGGGCGTAACGCCCGGCGCGTAGTTGCACGGCTGGTCGCCCTTCGACGGATCGAGACTGCCCTTCAGGTATCGATAGAGCTGCGCGGCATTCGCGGCGTCGCCGAATGAGCCGGCGTTGGTCGTCGAGCTATACAGCACCAACCCGATCTGGCCCAGCGCCGGATTGCTTGGATTGACGAGCGGGCTCTTCAGGTACTTGACCCCCACCTCGCCGACGGTCTCCGCAAACGGCGCCGTCCAGATGCCGCTCGTGGTCGGGTACTTGAAGTCCGGCGCATTCCAATCGCTCTTGAACGCCACGCCCATGTTGAACGGCAGATTGACGGTCGTGAAGTTCTGGGTCGCTCCCGATGCTTCCACGTCGGCGTCGATCGCGAATGCGAAGTACGCGTTGGTAATGGCATATCCCGTATCGGGCACAGCCACTTTGAAACCCGTCGTCATCGCGTCGCGGTAACGCACCCCGAGCGCCGTGAGCGAGTCGGCATCAGGGCGTCCCGCGTACACCTTGCCGTTGGCCGACGTGACGTTCGTAACCGTGAAGATCCAGTATTGGATGTCCTGGTTGCCGCTGGGGAAGTTCCAGGCCATGCCGCGCTCGTCGACCAGCACGCCAAGCGGATGCGGGCGGCCGGCGTTCTTGCTGGGATCGCCATCCCAGTAACGCGACCAGACGTCCTCCTGTGACGCCGTCTTCCGTCCAATGAGAATGGGCGAGTAGAGCGAGGTGTCGTTCGGCACATAGGCGTCGCGCGGCCACGTATCGAGATCCGACGTGCTCGTGGACTGCCAGATGAGAGACAACGGAGACCCGTTCTCGTGTGTGCCGCTCGGATCCTCGAAGAAGGCGGCGGTGGTATCGCCGTGCCACGCAAACGATGTCAGTGTCGGGTCGACCACACCGGCGACCTGGATTCCCGAGCCGAACACGTACTGGTCCGGCGTCCCCTTGGGCCAGAAGCCGCCCCCGACCGTCGTCGATCCTGCCGGATCGTTGCAGACGTGGCCCGTGGCATCGGCACCGCAATCCCACCGGTTCACGTTCATTCTGCCGTTGAATCCGGCAAACAGGTTCAGGTGCCTCGTGGCTCCCGGCTTTGGTCTCGCCGCCGCGGCGGTCGTGCAGAGGACGAGTGCCAAGGCAGCGCACGCCGCCCCGCGAACTCCATGGCCAAACCAGCGCTGTGCCATTGCCTGCTCCCTCGCTAGAGGCTTCGCGTTCATCATCCGCTCAGAACGACAGCTGTGCGCCGAGCCGCAGCCGACGACCCGTACCGTAGAAGCGGCTCTGCGCATTCTGGAGGTTGTACCAGCCGTTGAAGGCGGCCTTGTACTCGGCGGGCGTATAGATCCCATCGCCGTTGCCGTAACGTGCTTCGGCACGCTCGAGCAGGACACAGTCGACCGGTCCGCTCGAGTAGCCGCCGCTGTTGCGTCCCTGCCAGTTCTGACAGCCACCCAGGAGATTGAAGTTGACTGAGCTGTCGGGCAGCAGGACTCCGGCGTTCGCCGCTTCACCAGCCAGCAATGCCGTCTGCTCGCCCAGGAATCGCGCCTGATAATCCGCGTAGGTCGTGGTGCCCGTCTCGAGGAACACGTCGATGACGTTCTGGAAGTTGAACAGGTTCTTCGCCTCCGCGAACAGCGTCCAATCCATGTGCCGCACTTTGATGCCCTTCGTGAGGCGGAGGTCGATGTTCTCGAACCAGGGGAGCGTCGAGCTGTTGATTGGCTCCGCGGTCTGACACGCGAGTCCGCACCGTGACACGAGCGTCAGGCCCTGGACCTGCGGGCGGAGCAGCGTGTAGGGCAACCCGCTCGCGAACCGGAACGTCGCGAACGCGCCGACGTTCTTGAAAATGCTCCCGACCGTCGAGCCGCTCTTCCAGTTATCCGGGAACTGCAGCTGCATCGACCCGGTGATGTTGTGCGTGCGGTTGTCGTCGGTCGGCAGAGTCGCCTGCGGCGGGGGGCTCGTCGCGCCCGTGAGACTCGAGATTTCGCGGCCCAACAACGTGGTGTAGCTGAACGGATCGGAGCCCGTGCTCTTCGCGACCTGGAGCGTATACGCGATCGACCCGCTGAACAGGTTCGAGAAGCGGCGGTCGAGCCGGACGTCGATGCCGCGCACGTTGCCGAAGTCCTGGTTGGTCAACACCCGGAAGTCGGCCGAGTCGTACACGCCCGGCCCCGCGGGCTGTGCCGGATCGGGGAGATGGAACAGGCGCGCCGTGATGTCCGACAGCTTGTCCTTGTTGTAGGCCGCGACGTCGAGCACCATGTCCGGGCCGAAGGCGTGGCGGATGCCGAACTCGAAGATGATCGTCTTCGCGAAGTCCAGGTCGCGTCCGAAGGTCTGGTTGCGGTTCGACACGCTCAGGTCCGTGTTGATGCCGCGGAACATGAGGTCGAAATCCGGAATCTGGACCTGGTGGGCGTACGACAGCCGGAAGTTCGTGTTTTCCGTGACCGGGAACGACACCTGCACGCGCGGGCTCCACGCATCGTGCGTCGGAGCAGCGATCATCTTGGCGGTGGGGTCGTAGGGGTCGAACGGACGACTGTCGATGGGGATCTGGTCGCCGGCCGTCACCGGCGGCAGGGTCGAAATGCGGCCCGGCGTGTACGGGAACAGCGCGTTCGAGGCGTACTGGTCGTAGCGCAGTCCACCCACGATCACGACGTCGCCCAGGTCCAGGCGGTCCTCGACATAGCCACCGAACGCGTGCGGCGTCTCGTGGTAGGCGTTCAACGCGAACGCCGAGTTCAGGCCGTTCACGGGTGCGTAGCGGCCAGTATCGTAGTAGTGAAAATCGCCGCCGGCCCGGACGCGGTTATACCGATCCGCTTGCCAGTCGAAGTTGGCCCGCCCTTCGACCCGTTTGTCGAGCGACAGGTCCACGACCTGGTCTTCACCCGACGTCCAGAGCGAGAGCCGGTTGCTCTGCTCCACCCCATAGGGATTCATGCGGTAGGGCTGGGTGGAGATGAGATCGTTCTGATTGAGGAACGGGACGTCCTGCTGGCAGTAGCCTTCGCCGGCCTGCACGCACTGGATCTGGCGGTCGGATAGGTAACCGACGTTCTGGTAGGTCGAGTCGCCGATGCGCACCGTGTGCGTGGAGTTGAAATCGAGGATGTAGCCGAACGGCTTGAACAGGAAGCCGCCAAACGGATCGCGGGTATCGAGGTCAGACTGGCGCGTCAGAATGCCGTCGATGTGGTGGTCCACCTGATACGACAGGTTGACGTCCACCGCCATCGCGCGCTCGCTCGAACGCGCCAGGTTTTGCGTCCAGTTCAGGATCGCGGCGTAGTTGGTGTTACTCACGCCCTGGTAGTTCGAGGGGTTGTACAGATCGCTCGCGGCGCCGCTGACGACGATCTGCCCAAGGTTCAGGACGCGATTCATTTCGTTGCTGGTCAATCCCGTCAGACTGAAGCGTGAGCCGTTGCCGTACGTGTACTGCAGCTTCAGTGAGGCCGTATTGTTGCCCACGGCGGAGTACGGCGTGCGCAGGCCCTGACAATCCACCCCGTAGTTGCTGCGGATCTGCTGGGCGGTGGCCGAGCTCGCCGCGACCGCGGCGCCGTAGTCGCCGCACGTGCCGTTGTACTGAATGAACCTGGGAATCTGGATCGCGACCGAATCGGTCGGGTTCTCACCAACCGTGTTCGGCTGGTGGACGACCGTGTCCACGCCCGATGAGATAAAGATGGGCCGGTCGACGTTGGTATTCCGCTGGACCTCAATTGGCTGCGAGAGGAATCCGCTCCCGCCGAGATCGACGTCCGTCATCGACGCCTTCTGGCCTTCGATGGTCCCCGATAGGAAGAAGGTCAGATGGCCCGCGATCGGCCCACCGATGCTCGCCTCGATGCGGTTGTAGCCGACGTTGTCCCACAGACCGAAGTCGTCGCCCTGGTAGGAGAATGACCCGGAGAACCGCTGGCCGCCCGCTTTTGTCTCGTACGACAACACGCCCGATTGCGCGTTACCGTATTGGGCCGAGATCGCGCCCGTGGTGACCGACGCTTCTTCCACCGCGTTGGTGCCGAGCTGCAGCGCCGTCATGCCGCGTTGCGAGTTGCGCACCAGCACGCCGTCGACGTACACCGCCGCCTCACCCGGCCGGCCGCCGCGAATCGACACGCCCTTGCTCTTGTTCGATTCGACGACGCCAGGCTGAAGGTTGAGGACGTTGCGGAGGTCTTCGACGGGGAGGTTTTTGATTTCTGCGGAGGTGATGGTGGACTTCGAAGTGACTTGGTCTCGCGGGACGATCGGGTTTGCGGCGGCCTCCACGACGACCGGCCCGATCGCCACCGCTGACGGAGTCAGCTTGATGTTTTGTGTGATGGTTTGTCCCGCCAGGATTCTGACGCCCGGCACCTCGGTGGCCGTGTAGCTGATCAGCTTCGCCCGCACCGTGTACGTACCCGCGGGGACGTTGTTCATGAAGTAGTAGCCCTTGTCGCTCGTCAGCGCGCCGAACGCGGTGCCCGCGAGGGTCACCTGCGCGTTCGCAATCGGGGCTCCCGATTGATCGCTCACCACGCCTTCGATTTTTCCCGTGGCTTCCTGCGCGGCGAGCGGAGTGGCGACGCAAAAGAGCGCGACGGCCCAGAGGGCACCTCGCACACGACACGTCATGGTTACGTCCTCCAGATGCGGGAATCGCTGCACGACACCACCTCCGTCAGACTAAACCAGCAGATTTTCTAGGAAAGAAACCCCGAAAACGGAGAACGAAATTTCGAGGCTGCGCGAAAATGTCACCCGTTTGGGGGGGCCGCAAGACCCCATTCACGAGTGCGATTTACACAAGGAGGAGAGCTGTTTGCGGCGCGGCGGGACTGGTTTCGACCGCCGTCCCTGTGAGGAACGCATTGATCTCGCTCCGCATGCCAAAGCGGCTCGGCAGATAAATCCCGGGCTCGATAGAGAAGCCCACGCCGGGCTCGAGCGCGCGCGTGTCGGCGGTCTCGAAGTTGTCGAGATTCGGGCCGGACCCGTGCAGCTCGCGATCGATCGAGTGTCCTGTCCGGTGGACGAAATACTCCGCGTATCCCGCGTCGCGAATCACGGCACGCGCCGCATCATCGAGGTCGGCACCACTCACCCCTCCCCCTTCCCCCTTCCCCCCTCCCCCATACCGCTCTCGCAGCACCTCGACCACCCGATCCCGCGCCCGCCGCACCGCGTCCCATACGCGGCGCACTTCGGCATCGGGATTGCGGCCGGCGAACCCGATCCAGGTCTGATCGGCAAACACCACGCTCCGCCCGGTGCGGCCCCAGAGGTCGAGCAGGATCACCTGCCCCGTCGATAGCCGGCGGTCCTGACCCGGATGCGGCTCGTAGTGTGGCAGCGCGCTGTTCTCCTGAAACGCGACGATCGGCGGCTCGTCGCTGATCAGCCCGGCCCGGCTCATCGCTTCGCGCACCCGCGTCTGCGCCGTGACCTCGCGCACTTCGGCGCCGCGGGCGGCCTCGCTCCCCGCCCAGCGCAGCGTGTCACGCGCGATGTCGGCGAGTGTCTCCGCGGCGCGGCGGTGCTCCTCACGGTCCTGCGCCGTCCACCCGGCCGCAAATTGAGTAACAAGGCTCGCCGAGGAAACCACCCGGCCGCCGAGCGATTCGACGAGCTGCACGACCCCGTGCGGAACGCGGTCCAGGTAGGGAACGGCGTCCTGGGGCGACACCTCCATGGCCAGCGTGCGCCCGCGCACGATGGCGCCGAGCTCCCGGTGCAGCTCGTGCCAGGACGAGTACGGTCTGATCTCGCCGGGAAATCCCGCAAGCGAGTGCTGCTCGATCCGGTGCGCCAGGGCCACCGCGGGCCCCCCGGCGGCCCCGGGCAGGAACACAAACAGCCTGCGCGTGCCGAGGCCAAGCGCGCCCGACCCGAGCAACCGTCCTACCACCGGGTTGATGCGATGGAAATCGAACAGCAGCCAGCCATCGGCCGGTATGCGCGCCAGTGCCTCGCGCACTCGAGCGAGGTTCAGATCACCTAAGGGAGTCTGACGATCGGCCACTCAGCTATGGCGCGGATCGGCCGCGGCCGCCCGCCACTCGCAGTGCACCCCACCGTTCGCGCGGCAGCTGGTGTGCACCATCGCGACCTCGAAACCCACGAGAAGGCGGAGCAGCTCCGCGAGCGCCGCTCCGTAAAACGTGCAGGCGCTGCCATCGGGGGTCGCGACCAGGGCGAGCGTGTCGGCCACACTCGCCACCGGAATCTGGGCGTCTTTATGCAGGTCAGCCCCGAGCACCCGGCGCGCGATCCCGCGCGCGGCACGGAACCCGAGCGCCCGCGGGGCCGCGTTGGTGCCGATCCGCGCAAACACACCCAGCTTCGCCACTCCCCGGCGCGCCGCCCGCCGCCCTGCCTCCGAAAAGACCAGCTCGGCGTCGGGCCGGCGCCCGACGAGGCGCAGCAGTGCCTCCACGTGCGAACGCCCTACCCTCGCGTTCTTTCGGACCAACCCTTCGTATTCGGCGAGCTGCATTGCCACGGTAGGGGACAGTCCAAGACGCTTGCTGAGAAGTTCTTCCGCAAACTCGGTCAGGCCGTCTTCGACTGGGGTGTCGAGATTTCGGACGGCCTCGAGGACTGCCAGTGGCATGATACTGTGGACCACGGACGCCCAAAGTAGCACCCCATTGCGCAACGCGGGAGCCCGAAGGCAGGTTACGCGAATGGCCGCCCAGAACCCGCCCTCTTCTCCCACGCCCGCTGCACCAGCGCCTCCGCCCAAAGCCGGGGAGGAGCGTAAGGCGGCGTTCGAGAAAGAAGCCCTGGTCCATCTCGACGCGTTATATCGTGTGGCCTTGAGACTCACCGGCAATGCGAGTGATGCCGACGACCTGGTGCAGGAAACCATGCTGAAGGCGTACCGCGCGTGGGACCAGTACCAACCGGGGACCAACGCGAAGGGGTGGCTCCTCACCATCCTGCGGCACTCCTTCATTAATGAATACCGGCGGCGTACGCGACATCCCGCTACCGTCGACCTCGATGCGATCGAGCCGTTCGCGGTGTTCGAGAATCTTCAGGATGAAGACCCGCAGGGGCGCTTCTTCGACCAGATCGTGGACGATGAAGTGTTACGGGCGATCGACCAGCTCCCGGAACAATTTCGGGAAGCTGTGGTGTTGAGCGACGTGGAGGGCATGAGTTACGAAGAGGTCGCCCGGATTCTCGAGGTCCCGATCGGGACGGTGAAGTCCCGGCTGTTTCGAGCGAGGCGCTTGTTGCAGGCCAAGCTGTACGAGTATGCCGTGAGCAACGGCTACATCAAGGGAAGTCACGCATGAATTGTCAGGATGCGCTGAAGCATCTGTACGAGTTCCTCGACAAGGAGTTGACGCCGGAAGTTGAGCGCGAGGTGCGAGCGCATCTCGAGAAGTGCCGTCCCTGCGATGACTGCTTCGATTTCGAAGAGGCCTTTCTCGCCTTCCTGCACGCGCGCTGCCGCTCGCGCGGGGCGCCGCCGGAACTCAAGCAGCGGATCCTGAGCGAGCTGTTCGACGAGTGAGATGGCTGACAATTGATGGCGGTGTAGCGGCGCTTGGCGTCGGGGTCCTGGTACTCGGCGGGTTAGGCTGGCGAGGAGCGGTACTGCTGCTCGCCTTTTTTATTTCGGGGAGTTTGCTGACCCAACTTGGGATGAGGACCCTCGGAGCGGCTGACCCCGGGCGGGTTGCTCGGGGCTACCGGCAGGTCCTGGCGAACGGCGGCGTGGCAGCGATCGCGGCGGCGTTCGGAAGCTGGATCGTGGCGGCGGGCGCGCTCAGCGCGGCAGCCGCGGACACGTGGGCGACGGAAATCGGGGCGTTCTCCGCTTCTCCGCCACGACTCATCACGAATGGAGCGCCGGTGGCCCGCGGCGTTTCGGGCGGCATCACGATTCTGGGCACGCTGGGCGGCGTCAGCGGCGCGCTGTTCATCGCCGTGGTCGACCGGCTGTTCGCCCCACCAGGGGTGGCGCCTCGCGCCACGTTGATCGCGACCGTCGGGATCGCGGGCATGCTGGTCGATTCGCTGGCCGGCGCCACGGTGCAGGCGCGCGGCTGGCTGGACAATGACGCCGTCAACCTGGTCGCGACACTCACGGGTGCCGGTCTCGCGCTCGCCTTTTCATGAACGTCTGGGACGCGATCATCGTCGGAGCGGGGCCCGCCGGGTCTGCCACGGCACGACACCTGGCGCACTCGGGCCTCCAAGTCCTGCTGCTCGACCGCGCAGCGTTTCCGCGGGACAAGGCGTGTTCGGAGTACTTGAGCCCGGAAGTGACGCGACTGCTCGCCCGACTCGGTTCCGACGTCCTGGGCGCAGTCGAGCGCGCCGCCCCCGCGCGGCTTCGGGGGATGAAGGTGTTCGCCCCGAACGGCGCCGTGATGTGCGGCCGCTTCGACGGGAGGCATCCATATCCCGCGCCCCGTCCGTACAGCTTTGCGCTGCCACGCATGACCTTCGACGCCATTCTGGTCGAGTCGGCGATCGAGGCCGGAGTTGAGCTGCGTGAGAGGGTCGCGGTCGACGAACTCACCTTCGATGCGTCCGGAATGGTGAACGGTGTGGCTACGCGGGACGCGAAAGGTGGGAAGCGGGAAGCGCTTCGGGCAGGCTTGGTTATCGGCGCCGATGGGCTCAACTCGACCGTGGCCCGCAAGCTCGGGCTCGCGCGCCGCGGCGTGCCGCACCGGATCGCATTCACGGCGCATGTGCGCGATGTCGCCGGCGTCAAGGATTTCGGTGAGCTGCACGTGAGCCGCACCGGCTATGTCGGGCTGGGACCAATCGGGGACGGTGTAACCACCGTCGCGCTGGTACTGCCGGTGCATGCGGCCAGGCGGACGACGGCGGGAGATCCGCACGGGTTTGTCACGGAGCTCGACCGCTTTCCCGGATTGGGCGGCCGGTTCGATCCCGCGCGATTCACGCGCGAGGTGCTCGTGACCGGCCCATTCGCGCGGTGGAGCCGCTCGAGCGTGGCGCCTCACGGCGGCGCGCTGCTCGTGGGCGATGCGGCCGATTTCTTCGACCCGTTCACCGGCCAGGGGATCTATAGCGCGCTCAAGGGCGCTGAGCTTGTAGCCGAAACCGTCGTGCCGCTCCTGTCCAGCGGGAGGCGCCCGGGCGCGAACGCGCTCGCTCGCTACCGTTCGCTGCGCCGTCACACATTCTCGGGCAAGTGGATCCTCGAACGTTTGATCGGACTCGGCGTGGGCTCGCCCGCGATCACGAATCGTGTGGTGAGCAGGCTCGCCCGGAGTCCGGAGCGGTCCGACTTGCTCGTGGGAGCAACCGGCAACTTCGTTCCCGCGCGCGTCACCTTTACTCCACGCTTTCTCGCCGGGCTCATCGTCTGATGCACGGCGTCGACGCCCCCCAGTTCCGGCAGCTACTCGGCCAATTCGCGACGGGTGTCACCGTGCTCACAACGCTCACGCCCGAGGGGCGCCCCATCGGCATGACCGCGAGCTCCGTGGCGTCGGTCTCGCTCGATCCCCCCTTGCTACTCGTCTCGGTCAACAAGCAGCATGACATGCACGCGGCGTTGCACAAGGCGAAGCACTTCGTGTTGAACGTGCTGTCGCAGGATCAGGAAGCGCTGTCGCGACGCTTCGCGGCGGATCATCCCGACCGCTTCTCCGGGGTGGGGTTCAAGGAAAGCCGCTTCGGCGTGCCGATCCTCGAGGGGGTGCTGGCGCACATCGATTGCGAGAAGCTCGAGATGGTGCCCGGCGGCGATCACACCGTGTTCTTCGGGGTCGTGATCGGCGGCTCGGTCTCGAATCGCAGTCCGCTCCTCTACTATCGCGGGGGCTACGCCGGCCTGCGCGTATGAAGGGCGTCGAACTGCTGGACGATCCCCGCGCCGACCCTGAGGCGGTGCAAGCCGAGCTGCGCGATATCGAGACATTGAACACGCTGTTCGGGGGAACGCGGGCGGTGGTGCGGGAGCTGGAACCGGTGTTCGAACAGGGGAAGGGCAAGGCATGGAGCCTGCTCGATGTCGGCACGGGGCGGGCGGATATTCCGCGCGCCGTCGCGCGCGCTGCGGCACGTCACGGCGTCAAGCTGGACTTGTTCGGCATCGAGATCAACCGGGCCGCCGCGGGCTCTGCGCGTGACGCCGACCGCGGCCCGCCGGTGAACGTGGTCCTGGCGGACGGGAACCTGTTGCCCTTCGCTCCCCGTTGCTTCGACATAGTGGTCGCGAGTCAGGTGCTGCATCATCTGCCGTCGGACGTCGCGACGCGCTGGATCGCCTCGCTCGCGGCGCTCGCGCGGCGCGCGGTCGTGATCGCCGATCTCCGGCGCTCGCGCGTCGCGATGGGCGCGGTGTGGCTCGTCTCGTTCCCGCTGCGGTTCAGTTCGACTACCAGACACGACGCCGTCCTGTCGCTGCAACGCGGCTACACGCGGACGGAAATGAACGCGTTGCTCGAGGCCGCTGGCGCGCCGGCCGTCGCCCGGCGGCGACCGGGCTTCAGAATCGTGGCCGCGTGGAGGCCGGGGAAATGATCACGGTCGACCGCATCAGTATCCATGCGCCGCCTGAGCGAATCTTTTCCGTCGCGCGGGACGTCGAGCAGTGGCCCCGCATTCTCGCGCACTACCGCTGGGTCCGGTTTCTCGAGCATGCGCCCAGCGGCGGCGGGATTGTGGAGATGGCCGCCTGGCGTCCGTTCGGCGTGTTGCGCTACCCCACCTGGTGGGTTTCGCGGATGACGATCGATGCTCGCGAGCTGACAATCTCATACACACACATCCGGGGTATCACCCGAGGCATGGACGTGCGCTGGAGCCTTGCGCCGCACAACGGCGCGACCGATGTGTCAATCGAGCACCGCTGGTCGGGACCGGCGTGGCCCGGGGGGGGCGCGTTTGCGAGCGCACTCGTCGGTCCGGTGTTCATCCACGGGATCGCACGCCGGACGCTGCGCGGAATAAAAGAAGCTGCGGAACGGGGAGGGCGGCGTGAATAACGGACGTCGTGTCGTCATCACCGGCGTGGGCGCTGTGACGCCAATCGGCACGGCCGCTCAGGGCCTGTGGGACGGGTTAGTGTCGCGCCGTTCCGCCGTGCGCACCATCTCGCGCTTCGACCCCACGCCGTTCAAGAGCCGGATCGCGGCGGAGATCCCGGACTTTCGGCCGCAGGACCATCTCGAGGCCAAGCGATCGAAACGGCTCGACCGGTTTTCACAGCTGGCGGTGACGAGCGCGCGGCTCGCGGTGGCGGATGCGGAGATCAAGCCCGAGCGGGAGGACGGCGAGCGTATCGGCGCCATGATGGGCTCCGCGCTGGGCGGCGTCGCGTTCGCGGAATCGCAGGTGCCGCCGTTCATCACCGAGGGCCCGCGCGGGCTCGACGCGAGCCTCGCGTTGGCGGTGTTTCCCGGCGCCGCGAGCTGCAACATCGCGATCGAGTTCGGCTTCACCGGCCCGAACTCGACCAATGCCATGAGCTGCGCGTCGGGCACGATCGCCGTCGGCGATGCGTTTCGCGTGATCCGCGACGGCAGGGCCGACATCATGCTCGCCGGCGCCGCTGAGGCGCCGCTCGCGCCGATGACCTTCGCCGCGTTCGCGAACATCCGCGCGATGAGCACCCGCAATGACGATCCACCACACGCATCCCGGCCGTTCGACGCCGCACGCGATGGGTTCGTCATGGGGGAGGGCGCCGCGGTTCTGGTGCTCGAGGAGCGGTCTCGCGCGCTGGCGCGCGGCGCGAGGGTGTACGCCGAGGTCATTGGGTACGGGATGACCAACGATGCCTATCACATGACGGCCCCGCGCCCCGACGGGCGCCAGGCGGCGCGCGCGATCCGCGAGGCGCTGGCCGACGCGCATGTGGCGCCCGGGGAAGTCGGCTACGTCAACGCCCACGGCTCGGCCACGCCGCTCAACGATCCCACGGAGACGGCGGCCATCAAGCAGGTGTTCGGGGAGCACGCCTACCGGCTCAGCCTGAGCGGCACCAAGGGGTACTACGGTCACGCGCTCGGAGCGAGTGGCGCCATCGAGGCCGCGATCTGCGCGCTCGCCATGAGCCACTCGTGGCTGCCACCCACCCTCAATCTCGATTCCCCGGACCCCGCGTGCGACCTGGACTGCATTCCGCACGACGGACGTTCCGCGGCGCCACCCATCGTCGTCTCGAACTCGTTCGGCTTCGGCGGAATCAACGCCTCCCTGGTGTTGCGACGCGCGTAGGTCGGCCCGTAGATTGGCGCCGCACTCACCGGCTCCGAGGCCAGGGTATGCCACCACTAGCACGTTCAGTCGTCGCAGAGCTCGTCGGGACCATGCTGTTCGTCTTCATCGGCGCGGGAAGCGTGGTGATGAACTCGGCCACCGGCGGATCGCTCGGGCCCATCGGTATCGCGCTGGCGCACGGGGTCGGGCTCGCTGTCATGGTCTCGGCCACGCTTGGCATCTCGGGCGGCTTGCTCAATCCCGCGGTGACCTTTGCGATGTGGGTGGCGGGCAAGGGCAGCGCGGCAACCGGCGGCGCGTACCTCATCGCGCAGCTCGTGGGGTCCATTCTCGCCGCCTATCTCATCAAGGCGCTCCTCCCCGACTCCGCCGTACAGATCACGTCCGCCGGCACGCCGCAGCTCGGTGTGGCGGTCACGTTCATGCAGGGCGTGTGGCTCGAGGTTGTGCTGACGTTCCTGCTCGTCACAGCGGTATTCGGAACGACGGTATTGCCGGAGGCGCACAAGATCGGCGGGTTTGGAGTCGGCATGGCGGTGTTCGTGGACGCCCTGGTCGGCGGGAATCTGACGGGCGCGGTGATGAACCCCGCGCGCGCCTTCGGTCCGGCGATCATCTCCGGTGACATGCACGGCCAGGCAGTCTACTGGATCGGCCCGCTCATCGGCGCAGGCCTCGCGGCGTTACTGTGGCGCGGAGTCCTGCTGCCGAAGCCGAGTTAGAGCGCCTCGGCGGCGCAGGGCGCGAAGTAGCTCAACACCATATCGGCGCCGGCGCGCCGAATTGCGTACAGCGTTTCCCACATCGCACGAGCCTCGTCGAGCATCCCCCGCTCGGCGGCCGCTTTGATCATCGCGTACTCGCCGCTCACCTGGTAGGCCGCGAGCGGTGCGCCAAACCGGTCCTTGGCGCGGCGAATCAGGTCGAGGCACGGCATGGCGGGCTTCACCATGATGATGTCGGCGCCTTCCTCGAGATCGAGCTCGATCTCTCTCATCGCCTCGTCGCCATTCGTCCCCTGCATCTGATAGCTCTGACGGTCGCCGAACTGCGGCGTCGAGCCCGCGGCCTCGCGGAACGGCCCGTAGAATGCCGAGGCCATCTTGGCGGCGTACGACATGATCGGAGTGCGCGCATAGCCCGCCGTGTCGAGCGCCTTGCGGATCGCCGTAACCCGGCCGTCCATCATGTCGCTCGGAGCGACCACGTCGACACCGGCGCGGGCTTGTACGACGGCCGTTCGCGCCAGCAGATACACCGTCGCATCGTTATCGACGTCGCCATCGGCGATCACGCCGCAGTGCCCGTGCTCCGTGTACTCGCAGAGACATAGATCCGCGATGACGAGCAGATCCGGAACGGCGCGCTTCACCGCGCGAATCGCCTGCTGCACGATTCCCTGCTCGTCATAGGCTTCCGATCCCGTCGCGTCCTTTTCCGCCGGTAAGCCAAACAGGATGACGCCACCCAGTCCGAGCCGTTGGGCGCGTTCGGCATCCTTCACCAGCTCGTCGGGTGAGGTTTGAAATACGCCGGGAAGTGCTTCGACCCCACGGCGCACGCCCTGGCCGTGACAGACGAACAGCGGCCAGATGAGCTGTGAGGGCTCGAGCTGGGTCTCCTGAACGAGACGCCGCAGCTGGGGCGTGCGCCGCAGTCGCCGCATGCGGCGGATGGGAAATTGCGTCATCGTGCGAGTAACTCTAGTGCGCCCTCAGTGCGGAGCAAGTCCGCCACCGCATGCCCGACGGCAGCCGGGTCCGGGCTCAATTCCGCCGAAGCCGTGAGCTGGAGTGAGCCATCGGGTGCCGTCACTCTGCCGTACAGCCTCACGCTTCCCGCTTCCCCCTTCCCTCCTCGACCGACGTACGCCGCCACCGGCGCCTGACAGCCTCCTTCCAATGCCGCGAGCAATGTGCGCTCCGCGTGCACGTGCGCCGCGCTCTCGGGATCGTCCAGCGACCGAAGCGCCGTACGCGCGCCGTGGTCGTCGGAGCGAATCTCGAGCCCGAGCGCTCCCTGACCGGGCGCCGGCATCATTTCGAGCGGATCGAGCTTTACTCGCACCACGTCCGAGAGGCCGAGCCGCTCGAGACCGGCAAACGCGAGCACCGCGGCGTCGAGCGACGAGCCGTCCTGGACTTTTCTCACCCGCGTGGGAACGTTGCCGCGCAGCGGGACGATCTCCAAGTCCGGCCGCAGGTAGCGAACCTGGGCAATGCGGCGCAGGCTCGACGTCCCGATGCGCAGCCCGGGCGCAAGTTCCGCAAGCGAGGACGGTCCCTGCTCGTTGATCACCAGGACGTCGTTGGGATCGACGCGCGTGGGCACGGCGCCGAGCGCGAGACCAGGCGGCAACGACGTGGGCAGGTCCTTGAGCGAGTGCACGGCGATATCGACCCGTCGATCGAGCAGCGCGTCCTCGATCGCCTTGGTAAAGAATCCGGTACCCGTCATTTCGTGCAGCGGGCGGTCGACCTCGGCGTCACCCTGCGTCTTGATGATGACGATCTCGGTCTCCGTACCGTTCTCGCGGAGCCGGGCCTCGACCCATCTGGCCTGCCACAGGGCGAGTTCGGAGCCGCGGGTGCCGATTCGGATCGGCTTCACTTCTTTCCTTTCGGTTCGCCCCGGGGCGCCGCCCCGGGGGGACCGAAATAGTGGACCAGTGCTCGCACGAGTCCCGGTCCCGTATACTCATCCGCCTCAATGACGACCGGCATGCCAAGCTCGCGAGCGGTCTGAGCCGTGATCGGCCCGATGACCGCGGTCGCAAACCGGTCACAGGTCGCCGCCTCGCGTCCGACCTGGTCGACGAAGGCCCGCACCGTGGACGATGCCGTAAAGGTGACGGCGTCGATCCTGCCCGCGAGCAGATCGGCGGCGAGCGCCGTGCCGTCACCTGACTCGGCGACGGCGCGATACACGGGAATCACGTCCACCACGGCACCCTGCGCCCGTAGACCTTCGGGAAGCGTGTCCCGCGCCTCGAGGGCACGCGGCAGCAAAATGCGCTGCCCGCGTACCGGCCCCCGCTCGAGAATCGCGTCGACCACGGCCTCCGCAATGAAGCGCTCGGGCACGACCGCCGGGCGCACTCCGTGCGCTTCGAGCGCATGGGCGGTGGCCGGGCCGATCGCGGCGATCGGTACCCGCGCCAGCGTGGACGCGGGCAAGCTCCACTCAGCCAAGCGGTCGTGCACCACGCGGACGGTGTTCTGGCTCGTGAAGACGAGCCAGTGGTATTGGGTCAAATTGGTCACGGCGGCCCGGAGTGCGTCCGTATCGGACAGCGGCTCGATGCGGATGGCGGGGGCGCTGATCACCTGCGCCCCGCGCGCGGTGAGAGCCGCCACGAGATCACCGGCCTGTTCCCGCGCACGCGTGACCACGATGCGGCGTCCCGCGAGCGATTGTGACTCTCGTGACATGGCTGTTGCAATTTCACCGCGGCAAAACCCATTATCAAGCAATGATCAGATCACTCCGTCTCGCGCTGATTCGTTTCGCGCTCGCCCGGGCTACGGCGAGCCTCAAACGCTCTCCCAAGCTTGCGGCGTTCTGGCTTCGCATGGCGTGCGGACTCTCGACCAGTTTCGGTGAGCCATTCGTCGCGCTGGTGCATCTGCTGCGCACCCAGGGGGATCGGTGGGGAGCGGTCGCCGCGGCGCAGCAGGCCTCGGAACGGTTCAAGGGGAACCCCGACGCCTGGATGCTCCTGGGCGAGGCGTACCAGATGGTGTTCCGCCAAAAGGAAGCGCTCGAGGCGTACGAGGAAGTGCTCGTACTGGAAGAACGGTCGGACGCCGCATTGGCGGCCGGCGAACTGTATCTGCGGATGAGCCGGCCCGCCGAGGCCGCGGCGCGGTTCGCCCGCGCCTATGCGGCCGGGGGCGGAGCGGTGGCGCTCTGGTCCAACGCGCGCGCGCTGTTTCAGGCTGGCGATACCGACGCCGCGGAGCAAGCCTTGGCGCTGTGGGCGGCCGAGGTACCGAACGGGCTCGAGCGGCTGCCTGCAGCGCGGGCGGAGCTGGCCAGCAAGTAGAGTAGCGCTCGTGGGCCACACTGCGTCGAGAACGCCTACCGCGATCGTCGGTACAGGCTCAGCGCATACACTACGAGGATCACGGCGGCCACGACGTACGCAGCCACCATGTACCCGCCGTTCTGTGGGATCGCGTCAGGCATTTGCCGCCGCGCGCGCTTCATGCTGCAGCGAGATCGCGTAACTCTGCGTCACGAACCCGATGTACAACAGCGTAAAGACGCCGAACGAGAACAGCAGGGTGGCCAGCATGTTGCCGGGCAACGACGGCGCGCTCGGCTTGAGCACGATCGGCTGTGGGTGCAGGGTGCGGAACAGGTACACGCTCAAGTGAATGAACGGGAGCAACACCAGGCCGCAGATCCCGAGCACGGCCGAGTAGCGGGCTCGGAGGGTCGGCTCGGAGACCGCGCCGCGCATCAGCAAGTAGCCGAGGAACAGGAAAAAGAGAAACAGCGTGAGCGTCAGGCGCGCATCCCAGGTCCACCACGTGCCCCAGATCGGGCGCGCCCAGAGCGGTCCCGTCGTGAGCATCACGAGCGAGAATGCGGTTCCCACCTCGGCGGAGGCCGCCGCGAACCGGTCGTAGCGCGGGTCCTTCATGATGAGGTACAGGATGCTCGAACAACCGACCAGCCCCATCGCGAGCATCGCCGACCACGCCGCGGGCACATGGACGTAGAAGATCTTCTGGGCTTCTCCCTGAAACCGCTCGACCGGCGTAAACGCGAGCGCTCGAACGTAGACCGCGGCAAGCAGCGCGAGTCCCACGATGCTCACGATCCGACCACGTTGCGCTAGAGTCATTCGTTCACCGTATTCGGAAAGAGGATCGTCGCAACCGCGAGGAAGAAAATGTCGTAGGCGGCGAGCAACCTAAGCCACCCCTGAACCTCGCTCAAGGGGCGCCCCTCGAGCAATGCCGCGGTCATCTGGACCGCGCCGATGAGCGGCGGAATGAGGAACGGCAGCAGCAAGACCGGCAGCATCAGCTCGGCGAAACGCGTGCGGATCACCATGGCGCTGAACAGCGTTCCCACCGAGACGAATCCTACCGTGGCGAGCGCGATGACGGCGATGAGCGGCAGCAGCACTCCCCCGATCGGGACGTTGAAGAACAGCACGAACAAGGGAAGTCCCACCGCCTGGACCACGCCGACGAACACCAGGTTCGCGATGAGCTTCGCGAGATAGAGACTTTGCAGGCTGATGGGCGCCACGAGCAATCCATCGAGTGCCTGATTCTCGAGCTCGAGCTGAAAGGCGCGGTTCAGGGCCAGCATGGCCGCGAACGTGAACGTCACCCAGAGGATGCTGGGCGCCAGGTCGAGCGTGGGAACGGCGGTGGGATCGCGCCCGAAGTTGAACACAGTGAGCACCAGCGCGGTAAAGACGGCGGCCGAGAGAAATGCGGTCCGCGACCGGAATTCGAGAATCAGGTCCTTCCGCGCGATCGTCCAGGCATCACGCAGGATATCACCCACGCTCGACCCGTTCCCCTTCCCGCTTTCCTCTTCCCCCATCGATCCCGACCATCCGTCGATACTGCTCCGCAATTTCCGGCGCACTGCGGTTGCCGCGCGGCGCGAAATGCACGAACCGTCCCCGCGACTGAAATGCGATGTCCGTGGCCAGCTCGACGCCTTCATCGACATTGTGCGTGGCGAGGACGATGATGCGTCCCGTGCCGGCGAATTCGGCGAGCAGCTCGCGGAATTCCGCGGCCGCCGCGAGGTCGAGCCCCGTGAACGGCTCATCCAGGAGCAGGACTTTGGGATCGTGAATCAGGGCGCGGGCGATGGTCGCCCGCTGCATCATCCCGCGCGACAGCACCCGGACCTGCACGTCGCCGCGCTCGGTCATGTCGAGCCGCGCCAGCAGCTCGTCCGCGCGCCGCATGGCCTGCGGTTGCGGCACGTGATACAGCCGGGCCCAGAACAGCAGATTTTCGCGCACCGTGAGATAGCCGTAGAGATGCGACTGGTGCCCGATCCAGCCCACCGCCGCGCGCCCGCCTTCCACCTGCGCCGTCCCGCCCTGCGGCTCGATCAGCCCCGCGAGCACTTTGAGCAGCGTGGTCTTCCCCGCGCCATTCGGGCCGAACAGCGCGAGCGTCTGTCCCGCCGTGAGCGCAAACGAGATGCCATCGAGCGCCCGCACCGGACCAAATGCGTGCTGCAGATTTTCACCCGAGAGCATCGATGCGCGCGGCGAGGTCATCCATGTTGAAGGGCTTCACGAAGTAGCCGCTATGCTCGAGATCGAGCACCTGGATCAGCGGCTCGAGACTGGTATAGGCGGTGGTGACGATGACGGGAAGATCGGGATGGGAGCGCCGGATCTGCTGCAGCAGCGCGACTCCGTCCGTGTCCGGTAGCCGCATGTCGAGGACGAGAACGTCCGGGACGAAGTTTTCCAGTCGGGTGAGCGCTTCGCCGCCGCTCGCGGCGAATGCCATCTGATACTGCCGGGTAAAGAATCGCTCGTACGTGCTGCGGATCGAGGGTTCGTCCTCGACGAACAAGACTTTGCGTCGCGTTACCGTGCCCGTCACGCGCGCAATATACGCTCGCTTATCGCGCGCCGCCCTCGAGCTCGAACAGATCGTCGAGTTTGGTCAGGACGAGGAGGAACCGCAGCTCGTCGTTCGCGCCTCGCAGGCACACCGACAACCGCCGCTCCGCCGCCTTGCGCTGCACCAGCATCAGTGCGCCGAGGCCCGCGCTATCGACACCACGCGTGGCGGACAGATCGATGACGAGCCGCCCGGCGCCTTCCGGCAACTGATCGAGCAACTCACCCGCGGCACGGCGAAATGCCGTGCGCGACTCGAGGCCCAGCTCTTCAGGCGCCGCCATCGCTTTCTCAATGGGGCGCGTCGGCATCGACAGAATGTCCTCCATCACCTTGGCTCCATCCTAGGTCTGGACCCGGGTCTTTGCGACTCTGATGCCAGCCAGCTAAGCTGTTCACCATCAACCCGTTGTCAAAGGAGAGTGAGGCCGCTCACACATTTTCTTGTCGCAGAGCGAAGTGCCAGCCGCAGATTGCAAGGCCCGTTGGTTCGCATAGGTTACCACAACTCCAACCGCACATCGTCTCATGACTGAACGCATCGAGACGCTGCTCGATGAGCAGCGGCATTTCGCCCCGCCTCCAGCCTTCCGGGCCAAGGCCTACGTGAAGGACCAGGAGCCATACACGCGCGCCGCCAGGGACCGGGAGGCCTATTGGGCCGCCTGGGCCAAAGAGCTCGACTGGATCGAGCCCTGGAAGCAGGTGCTCGAGTGGCGGCCGCCGCACGCCAAGTGGTTCCTCGGCGGGCGCCTGAATGCGTCGGTGAATTGCCTCGATCGGCACCTCGCGGCGGGGCGCGGGGAGAAGGTCGCGCTGATCTGGGAGGGCGAACCCGGAGATATCCGCCGCATCACGTATCGCGAGCTCCATGCCGATGTCAACCGGTTCGCCAACGTCCTGAAGACGCTCGGGGTGAAGCGCGGGGATCGCGTGGCGATCTATATGCCGATGGTGCCCGAGGTCGCCGTCGCGATGCTCGCGTGTGCCCGCATCGGCGCGATTCATACCGTGGTCTTCGGTGGGTTCTCGTCCGAATCGCTGCGCGACCGGATCCAGGATGCCCGCGCGAGCGTGGTGATCACGGCGGACGGCGGCTATCGCAGAGGGTCGATCGTCCCGCTCAAGGTGAATACCGACGAGGCGGTCCGCGAGACACCGAGCGTGCGCCACGTCGTCGTGCTCCAGCGAACCAGACACACCGTGTCCATGCAGGCCGGGCGCGACGCCTGGTGGCACGACCTCATGGCGACGGCGGCTCCGACGTGCCAGCCGGAAGCCATGGATGCCGAAGACCCGCTCTACATCCTGTACACGTCGGGGACGACGGGAAAACCGAAGGGCATTTTGCACACGACCGGCGGCTATCTCACGCACGTCTACGCCACCACCAAATGGGTGTTCGATCTGAAAAACGAGGACGTCTTCTGGTGCACGGCGGATGTCGGCTGGGTGACCGGACACTCGTACGTGGTCTACGGGCCGCTCGCGCTCGGCGTGACCGAAGTGATGTACGAGGGCGCCCCCGATTGGCCCGGCAAGGATCGGTTCTGGGCGATCTGCGCGCGGCACGGCGTGACCGTGTTCTACACCGCTCCGACCGCGATTCGCGCGTTCATGAAATGGGGAACGGACCATCCCGCGAGACACGACCTCTCGAAGCTCCGCCTGCTCGGCAGTGTGGGAGAGCCGATCAATCCGGAAGCGTGGATGTGGTATCACCACACCATCGGCGGTGAACGCTGCCCCATCGTGGACACGTGGTGGCAGACGGAAACCGGGGGCATCATGATCACGCCCCTCCCGGGCGTCACGACCACGAAGCCCGGCTCGGGCACCATCCCCTTTCCGGGCATCGAAGCCGACCTGCTCGACGGTGAAGGGCGTCATGTGCAAGTCGGCGGGGGGTACCTCGCGATCACGAGCCCGTGGCCGGGCATGCTCCGCACCATCTGGGGCGACGACGAGCGGTATCGCAAAGTGTACTGGAGCAAGTGGAGCGGCCGGGACGATCTCTATTTCCCGGGCGACGGGGCCAAGCGCGACGACGACGGCTACTTCTGGATCCTCGGCCGCGTGGACGACGTCCTGAACGTCGCCGGGCATCGCATCGGGACGATGGAGGTCGAGAGCGCGCTGGTCGATCACCCGGCCGTGGCCGAGGCCGCGGTGGTCGGCCGGGCCCACGAGCTGAAGGGTCAGGCCCTCGCGGCGTTCGTGACGCTCAAAGAGGGCAGGACTCCGAGCGACGCGCTGCGCGACGAGCTCAAAGGACACGTGGTCAAGAAAATCGGCGCCCTCGCGCGCCCGGATGACATTCTGTTCACCGCCGACTTGCCCAAGACGCGTTCGGGCAAGATCATGCGCCGGCTGCTCAAGGATATCGCTGAGGGGCGGGCGCTCGGTGATACGACGACGCTGGCTGATCCCGGGGTGGTCGAGAGGCTCAAGACTCAGTACGAGGCTTCCGAGAGCTAGACGACGTCGAGGAGAGACGTCAAGGGAGTCCTCGACGTCTTACTTCTTCAGATGGTACGGAACACTCGTCACAATGGTCCGCTTGCGGAACAGCAGCGCAGCCTTGATCGCTAACACCGTCTGGTTGTGCAAAAAGTGATGCCACCACCGTGCCGGGACGACTTCCGGCAGCACGACGGTGAGCCAATCGGGGTGTTCCTCCTGCTGCACCTTTCGGATGTAGCCGAGGATCGGACCGACCACGGCCCGGTACGGCGAGATCAACACTTCGAGCGGAACGCCTGAGTCCCACATATCCCAGTCGTCCTGCAGATGCTGCACCTGCGACGGATCGGTCGCGACCGACACGGCGCGGATGTTGTCCGAAAGGAGGAGCGCGTACGCGAGCGCGCCGGCCGTGCTCTTCGAGACGCCCGCCACGGGCACGACGACCACGTGCTTCCGTGGCCACACGGGCTGCCATTCCTTGCTCGACAGCTGGCGCGCGTAAAACATGTAGTGTGCGTGAATCGTGTAAAACAGAATCACCTGGAACGTGATCAACACCGCCGTGATCCAGGCGCCCTCGGTGAACTTTGTGATCAATTCGATGCACACCACGATGCCCGTGGCGCCCGCGCCCACCAGGGAAATCGCCGCGTGATGGCGCCACCCCGGCTCCTTACGGCTCACGAATCGCCGCACCATTCCCGCCTGCGACAGCGTAAACGAGATGAACACGCCGACGGCGTAGAGGTGGATGAGCGCATGCGTGTCGCCCCCGAACAGCCAGAGCAACACGCCCGCGATCACCGCCAGGACGATGATGCCGTTCGAGAACACGAGTCGGTCGCCGCGGCTCGCGAGCTGGCGCGGCATGTAGGCGTCGCGCCCGAGAATCGAGGCGAGGCGCGGGAAATCGGCGAACGACGTGTTCGCCGCGAGGATCAGGATCAGCGTGGTCGAAAGCTGCAGCAGGAAGTACAGCGCGCTGTTGCCGAACGCGCCGTGGCCGAGTTGCGAGATCACGGTTTGATTGCCCACGGGAAGGACGGCGTAGTGGTGCGCGACGTAGGTCGCTCCGGCAAAGAACGAGCCGAGGACCACCCCCATCCACACCATCACGGTCGCGGCGTTGTGCGATTCCGGCGGCCGGAACGCCGGCACGCCGTTCGACACGGCTTCCACGCCGGTGAGCGCGGAGCACCCGGACGCGAACGCCTTGAGGAGCAGCCAGAGCGTCACCGTCTGTGTCGTGACGAGCGGTGTCTCGGTTTTCACCCAGTACCCGAAGGGGTGGACGAGATTGACGACCAGCATCAACGCGAACATCACGATGAAGAAGTACGTGGGGACGGAGAACAACGCGCCCGACTCACGAACGCCCCGCAGGTTACCCAGGGTAATGATCAGGATGGCGACGATTCCCATCCCGACGCGGTGCGGCAACGTCACGGGGAACGCGGACGTGATCGCGTCCACCCCGGCGGCCACCGATACCGTTACCGTGAGCACGTAATCCACGAGCAACGCCGCCGCCGCCACGAGACCGAAGCTCGTCCCCAGATTCTCCTTGGCGACGAAGTACGCACCTCCACCGCTGGGATATGCGTGGACCGTTTGCCGGTAGCTGACGACGACCACGACGAGCAGCAGCAGAATCAGCGCGCCTACCCGCAGCCCGAATCCCGTGCCCGCGATCCCGGCGAGCATCAGGACGATCAGCATTTGCTCCGTGGCGTAGGCCGATGACGAGAGGGCGTCGGACGAAAGGACGGCGAGGCCCGTGACCTTGGAAAGCCGCTCCGACTCGAGGTGCAGCGTCTCGAGCGGCTTGCCGACGACCAGGCGCTTGAGCGCCCGCAGGTTCACGCCTGCCACGAGGAACGCGCGCTCACGCGGCGCGACGCAGGCCGGTGAGGCTCAGGAGCCAGATGAGCGTGATGATGACGGCCGAGGCCACGCACCAACGGCAGAGCTCGTGCAGCACGAACACTTCAATGACGGTGAGATAGAGCGTGAACGCGAACCCGATGGACGCGAGGGCCGCGAGGGCGAGGTCGGGCTGGCGGCGGGACCGATTCGCGGGGGTGGCGCCCACCAGACTGACCACGAACAAGACGAAGTACCCGACCACGCCGTACAGCGCCACCGGCACACCGGCGAACATCGCATAGCGGCTGGCCTGGACCGCCTCGCAGCTTCCCGTGCCGCACGTGAGCTGCCCAATCACGCCGAGCGCGTGAAGCCAGAGATAGAGAGCGATAAAAAAACCGACAAGCGCGAGCAGCGCCGTGGCCTGCCGGCGCATCAACCTTTGCGCCGCGCCGCGCTCAAGCTGTCCACGATTGCCTTGAAAGCGTCGGAGGTGGCGCGCCCCTGATAGTGGCGGCCGTTCACGAAGAAGGCGGGCGTGCCCTGAATATTGAGCGCCTGCCCTTCTTCGAGACTCGCCTGAATCCGTCCCGCATAGCGCCGCGTTTTCATGCAGTCATCGTAGCGCGCCAGATCCAGTCCGACGGTCTGCGCGAATCCGCGAAACGCGTCGCTGGGGTCCTTGTCCTGCTCCACCCAGTCACGATGCCCGAACAGCTGGTCGTGCATGTCCCAGAATTTTCCCTGCTCACCGGCGCACTGCGCCGAAAGCGCGGCCAGCCGGGACCATTTATGCGTGGAGATCGGAAAATCGCGGTAGCGCCAGAGCACCCGGCCCGTCGCAATGAGCTGGGTGCGGACCTCCGGCATCTGGACGGTGGCGAACGCGGCGCAGTAGGGGCACTCGAAATCCGAGTACTCGGTGACTTTGATCGAGGCCGAGTCGTTCCCCATCGTATAGCCGGGGAACCCGTCGGTCGCCGCGGGAACGGGCGCCTCGGCGCCGAGGCCACCCCCCTGGGACGACTTGCTGCGGGCCTGATAGACGAGCCATCCGGTCCCGATCACCAGCACCGCGACGACCGCGACATAGAAGCCTTTCATGCTTCCGGTTTTCCTCCCCAGGGAGTGTCTTCGTCATCCTCGTCCGCGTCGAACTCGATACTGCGTGCCCGGCGCTCGGCGTCTTCCACGATGCGCCGGCTCTCCGCGACCTCAGGGGTATCGTAGGTGACCCGGACCTCGTAGTGAAACAGCTCGCTGCGTGCATTGCCGAACAATTTCTGCAGCTCGGGCGCGGCCTCGAGCAGCCGATTGGCCCGATCGAGCTCCTGAATGCGTGCGGCGAGCGCCCGCAGCAGCGCCACCAGCCGTTCGGCGCGCTCCGGACCGTAGACTTCGTCTTCGCTCATACCAAAACCCATCCTTCTCCAGCTCGTGTGTCACCCATCACTCGCTCCTGAGTGATTATACCACACTCGGGGGACGGCGTCGCCACTTGGCATCGCTTCTCGGATCGTGTTACATTGCGGCCTCCGAAATCCCCAACCTCACAACGTGTTGCAGCATGGACAGAAGGGAACAGCCCCGAATGGGAAAAAAGCGTCCGGACGACCGCAGACCACAGACCCCGACCCCGCTCGAGCAGGCGCGCGACGAGTTGTTCTCGCACATCCTGCGCTGTGGGGTCCTCGAAGCGACTCCCGAGCACCAGAGCGAGTGGTTCGACGATACCATGCTTTACCTGCGGGATCGCTACGAGGAGCTGGACGACGAGCAGCTGGCCGAACTGCGGCTCTTGGGCGAGCGGTACTGCCGCCCCGTCCAGCCCAGAAACGCCGTGGCTGTCGAGAGCTGAACTAAGCGCGGTTGCCGTGACCTGACAGGGGCGCCCCGAACGGGCGCCCCTCGGTGTTTAGGGCTGGTGGAACCAGCGCCACCGCATGCCGAGCAGCAGGCGGAACCCGCCCCCTACGGCCGCATCCACGTACCAGCCGCGCGTACGGCCCGGCGCCTGCTCCACGCCGACGGAGGCCACGAGGAACCCCGCGCCGTGCGTGTGTTCGGCGCTCCGCACCGCGAGGCCGAGTCCGGCGCAGGGCGTGACGCCCGAAGCCGCGAGTGGCCAGAGAACAAACTGCGCCGCGGCTTCGGCGCGGAACGCCGCGGCACCGGCTTCGCTGCCGAATCCCGACCGCAGCACGATACGGCTCTGCGCGCCGGGACGAACCGCGAATCCGATTTCGGCGCCGGCAAAATCGCGACTCGCGAGCACGCCCATGCCTCCCGCCTCGAGCTCGGTCGCGCGACCCGCGGGCGCACGCTGGCTCGCGAGCTGCCCCGGCCGCGCGAGCGTGAGAGCCAGCGCCGCCGCCTTAGCGAATGACGACGTCGTATGTGACGGAAATGTCGGGACGGAGCGACGCGAGCACCGAACAGTACTTTTCGATCGAGAGGTCGATCGCTCGTCGAGCTTTGGCCTCGTCGGCGCCGTCGCCCGAGAGAGCGACGTCAAAATGAATGCTCGTATAGCAGCGCGGCGCCGTGTCCCGCCGCGTCCCCTGCACCCGAAACTCGAGCGACTTGAGCGCGACGCGCTGCTTTTGCAGGATCAGGACCACGTCGGTGGCCGAGCAGGTCGCGGCGGCAAGGAGCAGCAGCTCGACAGGGCTCGTGGCCTCCGCGCCTTTGCCGTCGACGAGAATGACGGGTTTTCCGCTCGCGCCGCCTTCGAATACCTGCTCGTCGCGCCAGCGAACCGTCAGCTCGCGTCCCGGACCCATTTAGTTACCCCGCCGGGTCGTGAGTCCGAGATACAGTCGGTTGCGTTGAAACGCGTCCATGGCGTGATATTCGAGCAACCAGTTGAAGGTCGAGCGGTAGCGAATCTCGAGGCCCAGGACGGTGTTGAACCACACCGCCGGGCACCCGGAGTCTGCACCGCACTGCGCATGGCCCGCCAGTGCGAGCCCGCCACCGACATACGGTGTGAGCGACCGATCCTCGTCCGTGAGCCGATACAGGACTTCGAAGCTCCCCGAATAGGAATTTGCTCCGCTGCCCACGCCGATGTCGCCAGAGGGGCGCAGGCGAAGGCGACGCGTAAAGAGGTCCCCAATATCGAGAGTCCCCGAGAGCACGAATTGCCCGCCCTGATTCAAGTCCGCTCCCACCCGCACCCCGAATCCGAACAGCCCCAGGCGCGTCCCGCCCCCGCCCTGCTGCACGCGGGGCGGAGGAAATGCCTGGCCGGCGAGCGGCGCCGCGAGCAACAACAGGATCGAGAGTCCCGAGCCAAATCCGATGATGCCGCGCATCATGCGCGGCGTGCCGCGGCCGCGGCTCGGCCATAATCCCAGATCGCGTACAGCCCCACGGCCGCCGTTGCCCACGCGATCGGCCGCACGAGAGTGGACTGGACAATAGCGGCGACGAGTGTCAGGAGCTGGCCGACCGTGACCGCCTTTCCACCGGCGCGCGCGGGCAGCGCCAGCGTGCGTCCCAGCAAGACGCTCCCGAAGAACCCGAGCACCGCCACGATATCGCGGCCCAGCACGGCCACGATCTCGACGGGCAGGAGTCCCGACGAGCGGGCCACCGTGATGAAGGCGATCGCCATGAAGAGTTTGTCGGCGATCGGATCGAGGATGGTTCCCGTTCGGGACCCGCCGATGCGGCGCGCGACGAACCCATCGAAAAAATCGGAGGCGGCCACGACCCCGAGCACGGCCAGCTGCGATTCGTGACTGGGGAGGAACGGAAACGCCACGGCAAGCGGAACACGAAGCGCCGTAAGCACATCCGCCCATGTCACCCACGGTTTCTCTTGCCGGTCGTTCACGTGAATCGTAGCTTCGGGGCCGTGGATCTCGCGTTCCTGAAGCAAGCGGCGATTTTCCAGGACCTGGACTCGGGCGAGCTGGCCCGGGTAGCCGAGGTATGCCGCGAACAGCGCTTCACGCCCGGACAATATGTCTTCAAGGAGGGCGAGCCGGGAAACCGGCTCTTCATCATCTCCGAAGGCGACGTCCGGATTTCGCGGACCATTCCGGGGTCGGGAGAAGAAGCGCTGGCCGTGCTCAAGCCGGGCGCCTGTTTCGGCGAGATGTCGATTTTCGACCGCTCCGAGCGGTCCACCGACGCCATCGCCAATACCGCTTGCACGCTGATCACGATCTCCCGCTCCGATTTCGAGTTGCTGCTCGATTTCAACCGCGACATCGCTTACAAGGTGCTCTGGTCCGTCGTGCGGCTCCTGTCCGCTCGACTCCGGGTGACGAACGATAACCTCCGTTCGTTTCTCGCGATGTCGATGTTTTAACGTGCGCCAGCACCCCACGTCGTCACCGCTGACCCTCGAACAGTCGCAGGCGGAGCTCGACGGTATCACGGCGCTGTCCCTGCGCGACGCTCAGGGACTCGCCGGGCTCCTGCTGGCGGCCGCAAACGCCGCGGGCTTGAGTGCTGCCAATCCCCCGCTCGTGCAAATCGGCCCTGAAGGGACGGGCGCGATCCTCCTGTGCCACGGCGGTCACGTGGTGCTCGAGGGCGTTCCCGATGCGGGACTGTGTTTCGTGGACGTCGCTGGAATCGGTGTCATCAACGCGCAACGGGGGCTCGACGTGATCGCGCGCCGGCTGGGCGCGCGGCACATTCGGGTGGAATCGAGGCGGCGTGGCTCGACCCCGGCTGCGACTCGGTCCGAGGCCTAGGTGAACCGCCTGACGCCGTACGCCGCGTTGTTCATGCGGCTCGCCGTGGGCGGTGTATTTCTGCACCATGGGCTGGCGAAGTGGCACAACGGGATCCCGGCGCTCACGGCATTCTTTCACACGATCGGCATTCCGCTCGCCAGTATCGCCGCCCTGGTCGTCATTGTGGTCGAGACGGTAGGGGCTGCGTGCGTCTTGCTCGGCATATTCACGAGGGTCTGGGCGGCGTGTATGGCGGTCGAGATGCTGGTGGCGATTCTGCGGGTGCAGTTGCCGCGCGGCGGAAGCTTCGAGCTCGAAGCGCTGCTGTTCGCGGGAGCCCTCACCCTCGTGGCATTGGGCGACGGGCCCTTGAGCATCGCGATCGGATTACGGCGGCGCCCGCAACTCTGAGAGCCGGTCTAATGGAGGATGCGCAGTAACCCCGCGTCCGCGCTGCCTCGAATAAAGCTCTCCGGATCGGTCGTGGGGATCGCGATGCCGGTTTCCTTGCGACCGCGGCGCGCGCTCGCGAGCATGTACTCCTCGAGCGATCCGGTCGCCCATTCCGCCGCCTCGTCTTTCATCTGCCGCACGATCTCTTCCCAGGTTCCGACGTACGTCATGCCGGCGGGCGTGCTCACGCGGTGCACCTCTGCTCCCACGCGCTGGCGCATGCCCTTGAGCTCGGTCAGGAGCGTCCCGAACAGCTCGAGCTGGCGCGGATCCCGGATCTGGCCATCCGGTCCCGTCGCCTCGATTTCGGCCAGCACCAGATCGTCGGGATCCGCCTCTCCCGCCAGCTCTTCCAGCCGGCTGTGCCAGGGGACGAGCTCCGGATCATCGTCGGGAAGGCGATACACACTTTTCTTCAGCTCGATCAGTCGCCAGATCGCCAGGCCGTCGAAATGCTCGTCGGGTTCGGTGCGTTCGAGATGAAACAGCGCGGCTTCGTACTCGCCGCGATCGTACAGCAGGTTGGCGAGATAGATGCGCGCCTCACCGTGGGCGGGCTCGATCTCGAGCGCTTTCCGCAACCAGGAGAGCGCCCCGCCTTCGTCCGCGAGCCGGTGCGTGGCGTACCCGATGCAGGCCGCCGCGTCGGCGGAATCGGGATGAGCCCCGACGGCAATCTCGAAAAACCGGCGTGCCTGCTCGAGCACATTTTCCCGGAAGAGTGCCCGGCCGACCTGGAGCATGAGATCGTGGTCGTCTTTGAATCCGAGGGCGAGAACGCGGTCGAAGCAGGCCACCGCACCGTCGCGCTCTCCGAACTTGAGCAGCACCTCTCCGAGCCCCGCGAGCGCGTCCTCGTGGCCGGGGTCCAGGTTCAGGGACTCTTCGAACGCGCGGCGGGCCCAGACGAATTCATCACGCGCCAGGCGGGCATATCCCATCCCCACGTAGAGCTCAACCGCCTGGGGATACAGGGCCAGCCCCTCGCGCAGCGTCTCGAGGGCGTCGTCGTACTGTCCTTCGTTGTAAAGCTGATGCGCACGTTCGTCGTAGTCGTCGGAGCTCAAGAACGGGTCCGACATCGAACGAGGCCTCCCGGGAAGGTTGCGCTATGATAAAAAACGGGGAACGGTTACACAAGCGATGAGCGCCCGCTATCTTGACCGCCGATGACCCCCTCGCATGCCATGATTCCCGACGGCTCGGTGACCTCCCCGAGAGATTTCACAGCGGCAGCGGCCCACGCCGGCCTGAAGAGCGACGGCGCGTTGGACGTGGCATTGCTCGTGAGCGCGAGGCATTGCCGGTCGGCGGGGGTGTTCACGCGGAACGCCGTGCGGGCCGCCCCGGTGCTGTACGACCAGGATCTCCTGGCCTCCCATGCGGACGAGATCCGAGCGGTCGCGATGAACGCCCGCATCGCGAACGCGTGTACGGGAGCCGATGGTCTCGATGCTGCGCGGGCCATGGCGCGGGCCGCCGAAGAGGCAGCGGACCTGCCCGGCCATTCCGCTCTCGTGCTGTCGACCGGTGTCATCGGGATCCCCCTGCCCGTGGCGCAGGTCGCGCAGGGGCTCAGGGATGCGGGGGGGCGGCTGAAGGCGGGGGCCGCCGCCGGGGTGGACGCGGCGCGGGCCATCATGACCACGGATACGCGGCCGAAGCACTGCGCCGTTCAGCTCGAAACGAACAGCGGACCCGTGATCGTCGGCGGCATCGCGAAAGGCGCCGGGATGATTCACCCGGACATGGCCACGCTGCTCGTGGTCCTCACCACGGACGCGGAGGTTCGCACCAGCGTTCTTGCGCCGCTCCTCGCCAGGGTGACCGAGCGGACGTTCAACTCCATTTCGGTGGACGGCGATACCAGCACCAACGACACGGTGCTGCTGCTCGCGAACGGCGCATCGGGCGTTCGCGTTGGCGCCGGCGATGCGCTTGCGGCACAGTTCGAGGCGGCGGTCTTCGAGGTGGCGCGCACGCTGGCGCTGGCGGTGGTCGCAGACGGCGAGGGCGCCACGAAAGTGCTCGAAATCCAGGTCACCGGGGCCACGACCGAAGCGGCCGCTCGGGCCGTCGGCCGCGCCATCGCGCGCTCGGCGCTCGTGAAGACCGCGATCTATGGAGCCGACCCCAACTGGGGACGTGTGCTGGCTGCGGCGGGAGCGGCCGGTGTCCCGCTCGCCGACGGCCGCCTTTCGCTCGCGGTGCAGGATGGCCGCAGCTGGGTGCCGCTCGCCGCGAACGGCGCCACCGCACATCCCGATCCCGACGCCGCACGGCGCGCGTTCCAGCAGAAAACAATCCGCCTCCGGCTCGACCTTGCAGCCGGTCGGTCGGAGGCGGTGGTATGGACCTGCGATTTGACGCCGGACTATGTCCGGATCAACGCCAGCTACACCTCGTGATTACTTCTTAACGCTGTCAGCGGCCGGCTTCGCGGTGCTCTTGGGCTTGGTGCTGCTGCTGCTCTTCTTCTTGCTGCTGCTCTTGCTGGAGCTGGAACTCTTATGTGTCGTGTCGGACTTGTGCTTTGCCGTGTCGGCCTGCGAGTGCGCGGCCGGGGCGGGCTGCTGCGCAGCGACGATCGCCGGAGTGGCGATGAGCGCGGCCGCGAGCATGAGACGATGCATCATTTTCGGTATTCCTCCAAGGGGGATAGGCGGACCGCCATGGCCCGCTTCACGTCCTAGACCCCGGGAGGAGCCATGCCGTCACGACCCCCGGACGCTAAGGGGTAGCCGGCTCCCCATGGCTCGCGGCGAGCGGCCTCCGAGCGCGTTCCAGCGAGCTCTTGGGGGGCGTGGGCTGGGCGGGCACATTCGGTAGCTGGTGCTGCACCATGGCCAGTGCTTCGGAGTGGGAGTGCCCACGCTGGAGCTCCTGGACCGCGGCGTACGACACGTCGAGCAACCGTCCGCCATGCATACCCTGACGCACGGCCGCAAGAATCAAGTCGGCGGCCGAATCAGCCGGGAAATGGTGAGCCACGAGATCGGCCACCGCGTGCAGGGCCGCGCCGCGCCGTTCGTCGGGAATCGCCGACACGATCTGTGTAACGGTCATGCTGTCGAGGCCGCGCTTGCGCGCCCACACGACCGCCGCGACCTCCGATGGAGTGACAGGAGGCGTATCGCCCGCGCTCACCAGCAGCGCCTGGGCCCGGCGCAGCTGATCGATGTTCAACTCGACCGCCTTGACGATGCGCTCGCCGGAGACGTGCTTCGCGCCACCTTCGATCGCTTTCTGCACCAGCAGATCGGTGGGAAGACCTTCGCGACCCGCCTCACGAATCAAGGAGTCGATGACGGGAATACTGGTCGCAGGCACGCGTCCCTCGAGCCGCGCGCGCACGGACTGTGCCGGCAGCGCTCGGGGCACGGGCATGAGGCCCGTCACGAGCCCCAGGAGCAGGGCTGCTCCGCAGCGGGTCCGCGCGCGGCGGTTCATCGATGCGCCGGACGCACAATGAGCAACGAGTTTTCGCGCCCGAAGTCGTCTTCGACGTAGCGCCCCGCCAGCGGGTCCGCCACCCAGCGTTCTCCGTCGACCACGAACATGTATTCGTGGGTGCCGGCCGGCAGTACCACCGAGGCGCGCCACACGCCATCGTGATCCTGGTCCTCCATGGGAATCGATCCCTCCGCCCAGTCGTTGAACGAGCCGACAACGGCGACCGACTGGGCACCCGGGAACCGGGCGACGAATTGCGCGATGCCTTCCTCCTGGCCGAGCCGTGGCCCCGTCTCGCGCACCGGAATGATCGCGAACAGCACCGCGACCGCCGCGAGCGCCACGCTCCACAGCGGTCGGACACGCAGCACGAGCGAGTGCGGCGTCACGAGCCAACGTGTGAGTCGCCGCACCCGGGTCGGAGCGGGACGTGAGATGCTCGCCATCACCCGGCGCTCGACACCGAGCTCCGGCACGCGCGCCAGCAACGCCGCGGCGCCTTCGAGCCGCTCGACTTGCCGCCTGAGCTCGGGCGGAAGCGAGTCCGGCGAAATCTCACCGTCCAGCGCTTGATGGACTCTCGGATCGATCGGATTCATCGGTACTCCTCCAGCGCCTCCAGCAGCGCTTCGCGGGCACGGTGCACCCGCATTTTCAATGCAGGGATCCGTTCCCCGGTTACCACGGCCATCTCCTCGTAGCTCATCCCCTCGACGTGTTTCAGGATGAACGCCTCGCGTTTCTCCGGCGACAGCCGCTCCAGCGCCCGTTCCACCAGCGCGACCTGCTCCGCCCGCTCGACTTCTGCTTCGGTGTCCGCCGGATCCGCCATCGGGGGCGCCTCCTCGAGCGACACGTCGCGTGTGGCATGCCGGGCGAGATGACTCTTGCACCGGTTCACCACGATTCGGTACAGCCAGGTCCGCAAACGGGCGGGCTCGCGGCAGCTCGCGAGATGGCGGTACGCGCGCACCAGCCCTTCAGCCACCGCGTCCGCTGCCGCGTCGCCACTGCCCAACATGCGAGTCGCATAGCGGAGCAACCCCGGTTCATAGCGGCGAATCAGGATCCCAAATGCTTCCTGATCACCACCGAGTACCCGCGCAACGACTTCCGGGTCAGAGGGATCACTCCTGATACTCATCAGACCTGTGCGAACGAGTGGGCGTCACGGTAGCGGCGTGCAAGACGCAACGCTAGTAGAGATTCAGCGTGCGGGAATGACTGCCAGAGCCACGGTGAGATAGTTCGAGACCTGCATACCTTCCTGTGAGGCAACGCCCGCAAATGCCTCGAGGGTCGCTTCGGCACGCCTGCGGTAGCTCGCGTCTCCCGTTGCATCGCCGAGCTGCAGCAACACGCGGGCGACCGCCGCGTTCGCGCCCGGGAGCAGGTCATCACTCACTTGCTTGGTGCGATCGGCAAACGCCGGGGCGGCCGGCTCCACGACAGACGCATCGTAGTAGCCGCCCAACGGATCAGCGAAGGCATGGTCGATCGTACTCATGAGATCGACCGCAAGCGTGAGATACCGCGCAATCCCCGTGGTGTTGTAGGCGGCAAGACAGGCGCTCGCGGTTTGGATCTGATCCTGCAACAACAGCGGCGCGGTTCCCCCGGGAGGCGGCCACGCGGACGTGTGCCGCACTCCATGTCCTGCCGTATACGAGCGGGCGAGCAATGCATCGAGTGCGCGCACTCCGTCGCGCGAGGCGAGGCTATCGCTGATGCTCGCGGCCGCCTCGAGCATCGATCCGATCACATAGGCCTCCCGGTCCGCGAACACCACGCGCTTGGCCGTATCCGCCAGATCGCGTTCCAGTGAGGACACGAGGTTGCCGGCTGCCACACGGTAATGAGCGTCGCCGGTGAGCGACCAGCCGCTCGCGAGGTTGCGCAGCATTGCCGCGCGCAGCACGCCAGGGGGCCCGTCGCGCTCGCCCGAGCGTGCGGCACTCTCCCCGGAATCGGCCACCCAGTCGAGCACCGCGCGCGCAACCTGGAGGTCCGTAGTATCGCCGTCGTGCACGAACGCGGCGAGTAACAAACCCGTCGCCTGCATATAGCGGAACGAAGCCAGTACGAAGCGGTCGCGTTGCGCCGTGACGAGATCGGCTCGGACCCCGGACACGTCGTGCTCGATGGTGTTGGGCTCGAGCACGCCGCGCGCACCGGCATCGTGGGTGTAGGCGAGCTGCCGGACCAGGGTGGCCTGGTGAAGAATGAACGTGCGCTCCGCCTTGTAGCTTCGCGCGACATCCGGGAGGATCTGCCGCATCCCGCGACCCGTGATCGGATCGTCCGCCGGAAAATAGGTCCCGCCGAAGAAGGCCGAGCCGTCCGGCATGAGGAACACGGTCAGGGGATAGCCGCGAAGTCCGGTCAGAAGCTGCACGGCCGTCTGATAGCGTTCGGCCACATCCGGGCGCTCGTCGCGATCCACCCGCACGGGGACGAACAGCGAGTCGATCAGCGCGCCCAGCACCGGGTCACCGTACGTCTCACGGTCCATCAAAGCGCAGCCGCGGCAGTCGTCTCCGCCGATGTACAGGAGAATGGGCCGATCGAGCCGGGCCGCCGTGTGAAACGCGTTCATTCCCCATGGCTGCCAGCTCACCGGCTCGCGCGCCGCATCGGTCAGGTAGGGCGTACCTGCGCGGGCCATGCGGTTCGCCAGAGCACCATGCTCGCGCGTACAGGCGACCGCCGACGACACGGCGCACAGCAGCAGCAGACGCAACAGCCTGGGATTCATGCGCGTCAGCATACCAACTGCGGCGGCACCGGGTCCTCAACCGACCCTGGATCCGTGAGTTCCGGATGCTCCATGTGGATCGATACCCCCGGTAGCCGCCATTGCCTCCGCCCGATCCCCGCCTGCGAGGCCAACCCGCTGGAATGCCTTATGATACGCTGACAGACAGCAGCTCGGCGAGCCCCCCGTGACCGCGGTCACCCTCCCCTGCTCGCCCGATTCCGTTGCGCCCGCCCCACAGTCAAGCGTGGCCATATTATGTTGTGACCGTCCCGCACGGTGGGTCGGTGCTTGGTCACCCCGTCCGGTTCTGGGTAGGCCCATTAACGGAGGAATGACATGGCGAAGGCTGGAAAGACTCCGATGGCTGCGGATGAGGGCTACTGCGTCAAATGCAAGGCCAAGCGCAAAATTTCTAACGCGCAGCAGGTGAAAATGGCGAACGGCCGGCCTGCGCTGAAGGGCGTCTGCCCGGTGTGTGGCACAGGCATGTTCAAGATTCTGCCGCCAAAATAGACCTGCGACATCCTAGAGCTATCGCGAAGCCCCCAGCCTTCAGTTGGCCTGGGGGCTTCACCGTTTCAGGGCACGGTCGCCGCTCCCCTGGTACGCGTAGCGGAAGGTCACACAGGCCGTCCCGGCGTCCTTGCAGTAGTAGGCCAGGAACTCGAGCTTGGCGTACTTCCCCCTGGGGGTGCGCACCGCGTAGACGTGATGTTTCGATGTCAGAAGGTGTGAGAGCATGCTGTACTCGTACCACTTCCCCACACCCGGGTTGGTCGTATCCCGTCCGGTCACCTCGTTGACCTGGTAACCGCTGTCCGGCGCCACCGTGACGGAGTCGAATGGCACGAGCCCGAGGTCCACGACCCCTCCGCCGGGAGCCACGATCAAGTGGAATCGCTCGAAAGCGATGTCCCACGACCCACCGTCCACGACAGCGTTGCGTGCAAAGTCGAACCGCCGCCACTCGTTGGTGGCGGAGGCGTCGAGCGTGTAGGTCGCCGGCCCAACGAGCGTGTCGCCGACCGGCGCCGGCGCCTGCTTGGTGAGCGCGTAGGGCGGGAATTCCGGCGAGGTGAAGGATCCGATCAGCAGCGCGACGACCAGCAACACGAACGAGGCGGCGAGCACGATCACGAGAATGGGAGGCCGCGCCATTCCCCGAGTCTCTATTCCCCTCAAGGCTCCCTCATGAAGCTGTAGGACCACTCACGGGCTGGCACGAAGTTCTCTTTCACCGCCCGCGGGCTGGTCCAGCGGGTCAGATTCAGGATGCTGCCCGCCTTGTCGTTCGTGCCGCTCGCTCGGGCTCCTCCGAACGGCTGCTGCCCCACGACCGCTCCGGTTGGCTTGTCGTTCACATAAAAGTTTCCCGCGGCGTAGCGCAGGGTCTGCTGCGCTTCCTCGACCGCCCCGCGATCGCGGGCGAACACCGCACCGGTGAGCGCGTAGGGCGATGTACGATCGACGATCTCGAGCGTCTCCCGCCAGCGCGCATCGGGATAGACGTGCAGCGACAAGACGGGCCCGAAGATTTCCTCGCACATCGTCCGGTACGCCGGGTCGTTCACCAGGAGGAGCGTCGGCTGAATGAAGTACCCCTCACTCCCGTCCGAGCCGCCGCCCGCGATGACCTGGACGTCGCGCGTATTCCGCGCCGCATCGATATACGACACGATCTTCTCGAAGGCGCGCTGGTCGATGACGGCGCCCATGAAATTCCGGAAGTCCGCGGGGTCCCCTACGCGCATCTCGCTCAACATGCCCTGCATGCGGTCGCGCAGCGCGGGCCACAGGCTGTGCGGGACATACGCGCGCGACGCCGCGCTGCATTTCTGGCCCTGATACTCGAAGGCGCCGCGCACCAACCCCACCGCGAGGGCGTCCACGTCCGCGCTGGCGTGCGCGATCACGAAGTCCTTGCCACCAGTTTCCCCCACGAGACGCGGATAGCCGACATAGTGCTGGAGGCGCTCCCCCACCCGGCGGGAGAGTGCCTGAAACACTTCCGTGGACCCGGTGAAATGAATGCCCGCCAGGTGCCGGTCCGAGAGCAGCACATCAGAGATGGCAGCCGCGGGTCCAGGCAGAAAGTTGATCACACCCGGTGGCAGGCCGGCCTCGATCAGTACCTGGAAGAACGCGTAGTTGGAGAGCACGGCTGTGCCCGCCGGCTTCCAGACGACCGTGTTCCCCATGATCGCCGGAGCGGTGGGAAGATTGCCGCCGATGGACGTGAAATTGAAGGGCGTGACCGCGTAGACGAATCCCTCGAGCGGCCGATAATCCATGCTGTTCCACGTTCCGGTCACCGAAAGCGGCTGCTCCGAGTACAGCCGTTCCGCGAAATGCACGTTGAACCGGAGAAAATCCACCAGCTCGCATGCCGCATCGATTTCCGCCTGATGCGCGGTCTTCGACTGCCCCAGCATGGTGGCGGCGTTGACGCGCGCCCGGTGCCGCGTCGCGAGCAAGTCCGCCGCCTTGAGAAACACCCCGGCGCGCGCTTCGAGCGACCAGTGCGACCAGTCACGCCAGGCTTCGCGAGCCGCGGCAATCGCCGCGCGGACCTCGTCCGGACCCGCCTGGTAGACCGTTGCAAGCACGTGGCGATGACAGTGCGGCATCACCACCTCCGCGGTCTTTCCCGTGCGCACTTCCGTGCCGCCGATGACGAGCGGAATCTCCAGCGTGCTCGAGGACTGCTCTTGCAGCGCGCGCTTGAGCTCTGCCCGTTCGGCCGTGCCGGGGGCGAACGAGAACACGGGCTCATTGGTCGGTGTCGGAATGCGGGCGGGCATTTTCGAAATCTAGGCGCGTACGGCGTGTCACGCGCGGGCCGGATCGGTTGGCGATTACCCAGGCATGCGATACGGTACGGCTTACGGCGTCGGCGAGGGTGCCTGCGTCGAGGACCCGGCGGCGGGGGGAGCCCCACGCTGAGGAGGAATCGGGAGCGCGAGGGTGACCGTCGTGCCCGCGCCCACGGTCGAATCGATGGCGATACTGCCACCGAACATGTTCCGGACCACGTCCTGCACCAGCACGAGTCCCATCCCTGTGCCCTCACCGTATCCCTTGGTGGTGAACCCCGGCTCGAAAATCCTCTCGAGTAACGGCGCGGGAATTCCCGCTCCGCGATCACTGACCGAGAGATGCAGTGACGTCCCTTTCCGTTCCGCGGATACGGTCACAACCGCGGGCGGGCCGCTCGATTTCGAGCCGACCATGGCGTCGGCCGCGTTCCGGATGACGTTGACGAGGGCGTCGTACAGCGCGTTGGGATCGCCGTGCAGGTAGATCGGTTCCAGGGCGCCCGCAAGCTCGATGCGCGCGCGTTCCCGGAGCACGCGGGCCTCGAGGGTGCAGCAGGACTGAATCACGCGGGCTGCGTCAAACCGTTCCCACCGGGCTAACGCGCCACGAGCGCGATCCTTGACGGCACGCAGGAATTGCGTGCCCCGATCGATGTCCTCCATGACGTGGCCCAGGTCGTCCATGATCTCGAGCCGGCGGGCGGCCTGCACCTCCGTCCACCGTCCGATCGATTCCATCGCCATTTGCAGTGCGGCCCGGGCGGTGGTGAGCCTGTTCCCCAGCTCGTGCGCAATGATGCCGGGGAGACTGGTGATCTCGCGGGACGGGACGGGTTCGGGCGCCAGGGTGAGACCCGCCTGCTCGCGGCGATCGAGCAGGCCCAGGCAGAGGCCGGCCAGCTCGAGCGTGACGCGGTCGCCGCTGCGGCGTTCCTGTCCGTTCGGCGGGGGCGCAGGCGGAAGCGTCCGCACCGGGGCGATCACCCACGGCCCGTCGGTCGGTCCCCGTGTCCCAACCCAG
>DATIWU010000076.1:0-28172 GCA_035519195.1 Gemmatimonadales bacterium | reverse complement strand
GCGAGAATGAGCGCAAGCGGCTGAAGATCGATCTGCCGAGCCTCCTGAATCTGTCGATCAATGAAACGCTGCCCCGGACGGTGCTGACACACGGCACCGCACTGTCCACGATGGCCACACTCGCAATTTTCGGCGGCGAGGTCATCCGGCCCTTTGCCATCGTGATGCTGTTCGGCGTCTTCACGGGGATCTTCTCGTCCATGTTCATCGCCCCGGTGGCACTGATGTACATCCGGCGACGCTGGCCGGTGGGGGGCAGAGCGCGCAGCACTCCCCCCGCGGCGAGAGTCCCGTCCCCGGCCCCCCGGACGCCGCGGGTTCCGGCTCCCGAAGGGCGATAGATGCTGGTCGACGCCCATTGCCACCTCGGCGATGCGGCGTTCGCCTCGGACCGTGACGCCGTCCTCGAACGCGCCGCCGCGAGGGGCGTCGAGCACGTGGTCGTGATCGGCACGAATCTCGAGGACAGCACGGCCGTCCTGCGATTGGTGGCCGACCGCCCGGATCTCTCGGCGACCGCGGGCATCCACCCGCATGACGCGGCCAGCTGGAACGACCAGGCGGCGCGGCAGCTGGCGCTGCTGGTCGACAACCCCCGAGTCGTGGCAGTGGGCGAGACCGGTCTCGATTATCACTACAACTGCTCCGCCCAGGACATGCAGCGCGCCGCGTTTGAGGAGCAGCTTGGCATTGCCGAGGCGGCGGGGAAGCCGGTGGTCGTGCATTCACGCGACGCCGACCATGATGTGGCGCGGATCCTCGCCGGCGCGCGTCCTCCAGTCATTCTCCATTCGTTCAGCTCCGGCCCGGAGGTGTTCGAGACAGGAATGGCGATCGGCGCGTATTTTTCATTCAGTGGCATGATCACCTTCAAGAACTGGAGCGACATTCGGAGCGTCACCGCGTGCCCGCTCGAACGGTTGCTCGTCGAGACCGATGCTCCCTACCTCGCGCCTGTGCCCCACCGCGGGCACCGTAACGAGCCCGCCTTCGTTCGGGAGATCGTGCAGGCGCTTGCCCGCTTTCGCGGCGACACGTTTGAAAATGTGGCGCGCGCAACGACGCTGAATGCCCGCCGCGTATTCGGATTCGCGACCGCCGGCGGACGTATCGTATGACCGTCGTGCAGGTACCCACCGATATCGCCATCGCGCAGGCCGCGAAACTCCGCCCCATCGCGGACATCGCCGCGGAGCTCGGACTCGCGGACGACGAAATCGAGCTGTACGGGAAGTACAAGGCGAAGATCCTGCTCCAGGCGCTCTCCCGGCGACGCTCCAAAGGCCGCCTCGTGCTCGTCACCGGCATCAATCCGACTCCCGCCGGCGAAGGGAAATCGACGGTCACGGTGGGCGTCACGCAGGCGCTCAAGCGCCTGGGCAAGAACGCCGCGGTCTGCATCCGCGAGCCGTCGCTCGGACCGGTGTTCGGCGTGAAGGGCGGTGCCTGCGGCGGAGGCTACGCGCAGGTGATCCCGATGGAAGACATCAATCTCCATTTCACGGGAGATTTTCACGCGATCGCGAGCGCGCACAACCTGCTCTCGGCGCTGCTCGATTCGCATCTGCATCATGGCAATGCGCTGGGGCTCGACACCCGGCGCATCACCTGGCCGCGCACGATCGACATGAACGACCGCGCACTACGCAACGTGATCGTCGGACTCGGCGGATTGAACGGCGGTCCCGCCCGTGAAGATCGCTACGTCATCATTCCGGGTTCGGAAATCATGGCGATCGTGGCGCTGGCCGACGGGATGGCGGATCTGGAAACGCGCCTCGAGCGGATCATCGTAGGGTTGACCCAGGCGAAGCAGCCCGTGCGCGCCGGGGATCTCAAGGCGGCCGGCGCGATGACGCTGCTGCTCAAGGACGCGATCAATCCGAATCTGGTGCAGACGCTCGAGGGCGGGCCGGCCTTCATTCATTGTGGCCCGTTTGGCAACATTGCGCACGGCTGCAACTCGGTCGTGGCCACGAAGCTCGCCCTGACCTTGTGCGATATCGTGCTCACCGAAGCGGGATTCGGGGCGGATCTCGGCGCGGAAAAGTTCTTCGATATCAAGTGCCGGATGGCGGGATTGAATCCGGAAGCGGCCGTGATCGTCGCCACGATACGCGCGCTGAAGATGCACGGCGGCGTCGCCAAGGACCGGCTGCGCGACCCCGACGTGGCGGCGGTCAAGCGGGGAGCGGCGAATTTGCGGCGTCATGTTCGCAACGTGAAGCAATTCGGCGTCCCCGCCGTGGTCGCGCTGAACCGCTTCCTGACCGACTCGGAGGCCGAGCTCGAGGCCGTCCGCGACGAGTGCGCGGCGGAAGACGTCGGGGTCGAGCTGTGCGAGGTGTGGGAGAAGGGCGGGGAGGGCGGCACCGCGGTCGGCCGGGCGGTCCTCGGGCTGCTCGAACGGCGCTCCGCCAGATTCAAGCCGCTGTACGACGAGAAGCGCCCGATTCGCGAGAAGATCGAATCCATCGCCACGCGCATCTATGGCGCGGCCGGCGTCGCGTTCAGTCCCGGCGCCGAACGCGCGCTGGAGCAGCTGCCGGGGCTCGGGCTGGGTGAGACTCCGGTGTGTATGGCGAAGACGCAGTACTCGTTCAGCGACGATCCGGCAAAGCTCGGAGCGCCCTCTGGCTACACGCTTCAGGTGCGCGACCTTCTGCCGTCTGCGGGAGCCGGCTTTGTGGTGGCGCTCGCCGGAGATATCATGACCATGCCGGGACTGTCCAAAACGCCCGCGGCCGAGAAAATCCGTGTGCACCCGGACGGAACCATCGAGGGATTGTTTTGATGACAAAAGACGCGGTAGGAATCGTCGCGGCCGAGGGCGCTCCCAAGGCCATTGGGCCGTACAGCCAGGCGGTGATTTACAACGGTGTCGTCTACACCGCCGGCCAGCTCGCACTCGATCCGCGGACCAACGAGCTGCTCGGCAAGACGACCGCCGAGCAAACCGATCAGGCGCTCAAGAACCTCGCTGCCGTCTTGAAAGCGGCCGGCTCCGGGCTCCCCTTCGTCCTCAAGACGACGGTATACCTGCTCGATATCGGCGACTTCCCCGCCATGAACGAGGTGTACGCGCGGCATTTCGGGGCGCACAAGCCGGCGCGGGCCACGCTCCAGGCGGCCGCCCTTCCCAAGGGTGCCCGCGTCGAAATCGAAGCCGTGGCGCGCCTGGCCTGACCCCGGCTGCAACTTTTTCTGGCGCCGACGCGTCCTATCCCGGATGGGGGCATCATGCGCCAGACGGTAGTTCTCTCGCCGAAAGACAGTGTCGTCCGGCCGCGGCACGAGCCGGCGGTGCTGTCCCTGACGTTCCTCGAGTCGAAGCCGGCGCGTCGTCAGCGGCATTCGGTCGAGCGCGGCGGCGTTGCCTTGGTGGTGCATGCCCTGGTCATTGCGCTCGCCGTCTACGCCACGCATCACGTGGTCCGGGCGGACGATACGGTCCGGGCCGACACGACCGTGGTGCTGTTGACCGCGGCCGCCAAGCCGCCTGAGCCGCAGCCGGCGGTCCTCGATGTCCCGATAAAAGGCTTTCAGAACATCGTCGTGCCAACGGTCATTCCGACCAACATCCCGGCCCCCAATCTGGCCGAGCACTTTGATCCGAACGATTACACAGGGAAGGGCGTGGAAGGCGGACGGGCCGACGGAACGGTGCCGCTTGCGAACCAGCTGTATGCGGAAGCAGTCGTCGAAGAAAAACCACAGCTCGTTTCGGCGCCCCCACTCCCGTATCCCGAGATCATGCGGCGGCTCGGCATCGAAGGCCGGGTGTTGATCCAGGCGGTAGTGGACACGACCGGGCGGGTCGAGCCCGGATCGATCAAAATCATGAGCAGCTCGAATTCCGCGTTCGACCAGCCGACCAGGCAGTGGGTGTTGAAGGCGCTGTTCCGGCCGGCGCGCCTCCATGGCGAAGCGGTACGGGTGTTGATCAACCAACCCGTGGACTACCACTTCGCGGTCTCCCATTCGGGAGGTTGAGAGCTACGCGCGCATCACGGCCAGGCGACGATACAAGGCCAGGTGCTTGTCTCCCGGCCGCCGCCAGCCGAACGACTGCCTCATGGCGTGCCGCACCACAGGCGCCCCCACCGCCAGTCCTCCGACGCGACGTCGGGTCATCCAGTTGTCGTATATCCGGCGCCTCCCGGGCCGTCAATCGCTCCTTGGAGCTCCGGGTTGTACGAGTGTCGCTCGCCGCGTAGAGTACAGCGACACGACGATCACAGGGGGGCGGAGCGGGCCTGGTGGTCCGACTCGTCTTCAAAACGAGCTGGAGTCCGAATGGACTTCGGTAGGTTCGATTCCTACACGCTCCCGCCAGGATGCAGTGCGAGTCGGGATGCACGCGGTCGTTGCCCCTGCCCGCGATACGCGGGCGCTGCTCTCGTGTCCGGCGTGAATAAGGGAGACTCGCGGCTCGCCGTAAGGCTTCGGTGTGGGGGAATACTTTGAGGCGCATGCGCGGATGGACTTGAAGGCGTTCTGGCTGGGCTGGAAGCGCGACATTCTGCGGTTCGTCGTCGTGTGCACGGGCGCGCTGCTGATCGGCGTAGCCGTGAACAAGATGGTCGCCCGCACGCGATCGGCTGTGGATCATGGCCTGCCGCGGCAGATCGAAGGCATTGTCGGCGCGATGGACGCCGACTTCCTGTCAGGCGCTCGAAAAACCGCCGACACGTGGACGCACCGCGAGCACCTGGGTCGCGGGCAATCCGTATGGATCCGGAATATGAACGGCGCGGTCTCCATCGCTCCGGGTTCGAGCGAATCCCTCGAAGTAACCGCCGTCAAGACGTATCATGCCGATAATCCATCGTCCGTGAAAATTGTGCGCGTCGCCGTTCCCAACGGGGTCGTGCTGTGCGCGGTATGGGAAGGCTCGGGCGCCCAGTGCGGCAAAGGGGCGGAGTACAATCAGAAGAACCTCCGCCACGACGATGTTGCCGTGGACTTTACCGTGCGCGTGCCGCGCGGAACGTCGCTCGACGCGAATACCGTCAACGGCTCGATCCGGGTCAGCGGGGCGATGGCTGCCGTGACCGCCGGAACCGTCAACGGGCATGTGGAGCTCGACGGCGGCTTCGGGGGCCCGGTCAGCGCGACGACCATCGACGGCAACGTTCGGGTTACGCTCCGCGGTGACGAGCGTGCCGACACCGGAGCCATCGTCCTGCGCACGATCAACGGCTCACTCACCCTCGAGCTGCCCGCGCGGCTCGACGCCACGGTCGAGGCTCGGACGTTGAACGGCAGCATCGAAAGCGACTATCCGCTGGACGAGAGCGGCCGCTTCGTGGGTCACCACTCGAAGGGCACGATCGGCGCCGGCGGCCGGCGCATCGATTTGAACGCCGTGAACGGGTCCATCCGCGTTGCCAAGCTGGGTGAGCAACGCTCGACGTCGCCCACGACTCCGGCACCCCCGCCCACTCCACCCACTCCACCCACTCCACCGACCGCGCCAACTCCACCTACTCCGCCTGGCGCCCCGGAGTCCGCTCCACACTCCTGAAGCGCGCCTTCATCATTCTCAATCCCGCCGCGGGTGGCGGCGCGCGGCGCCATGAAGCGGCGGTGATCCGTGCTTTCGCGGGCCACGGGTGGTCGGCGGAGCTGCATCGGACCGAGCGGCCCGGCCACGGCGCGGAGCTGGCGCGGAGCGCGGCGGAACGCGGTGAACAATGCATCGTCGCGATGGGGGGCGACGGCACCGTGCACGATGTCGCGAATGGAATTCTCGCGAGCGGCAGAGACGCCAGTCTGGGGGTGATCGCCGGCGGGACGGGGAACGACTTCGCGAAGCTCGCGGGTGTGGATCGCCGCACGCCCGCCGGCGCGGTCGACATCATCACCGCCGGCAAGGTCCGTCGTTTCGACGTGGGCAGGGCGGGCGACGAATACTTCTTGAACAGCCTGGGCCTGGGATTCGGGGCCGAAGTCGTGCGAGTCAGGAACGCCATGCCGCGGCTGCCAGGCCCTGTCTCGTATCTTGTGCCGGTGATTTACGCCTTTTTCACGTATCTGCCCCCGCGATGCGAAGTCACCGGGCCGGACTGGCGCGTGCGAGGAGCGCTCATGCTGGTCGAATGCTGTAACGGCACGACCGCGGGCGGGTCATACCGATTTGCGCCTGATGCCGACCCGACGGATGGCTATCTTGACGTCTGCGTCGTCCGGGAGGTCTCACTGCTGCGCTTCTGCGCGGCCGTGCCCCGCGTGATGCGAGGTACGCATGGCGCGCTTCCGGAAGTCGCGATGTTCCGGGCGGCTGCCCTCACCTTGCGATCGGAGGACGCACCCCTGATCCTGCACCTCGATGGCGAGCTGCGGCTACGGAATAATCGCGAGTGCCGCGTCAAGCTCGAGCGCGAGCGGCTCGCCGTTCACGTCGCATGACGTGCCGGGCGCCGGCCGTGATCCTCGCGTGCGTCTGTTTGCCGATGCTCGCGGCGGGGCAAGCGAGAGACACGCTCACCGCCGCGACCACCGGGGCTCGCTCCGACAGCGCGGGAAAGGTGCGGCCCGCGACGGCGTTGTGGCGATCGCTCCTCATCCCAGGGTGGGGCCAGGCGACGACGGGGCGACACGTCACCGGAGCCGCGTTCGTGTTGTGGGAGGGCGTGACGATCATGATGACGTTTCGCGCGATCCAGGAAGAGAACTTTATGATCGCCGCCCACGCGGATTCATTCGACCTGCACTCGAAACGCCAGCAGGTCCAGGACTGGACCGTGTTGTGGATCTTCAATCACTTCTTCGCCGGCGCCGAAGCGTATGTCTCGGCGCACCTGATGGACTTCCCCAAGGAGCTGAAGATCGAGGCGCTGCCGCGTGGCGTCGGCCTGCGGCTGTCGTTCTAGGGCTCGAAGCGCTTCAGCTCCACCGCACTGCTGGTGATCACGGCATAGCGATAGCCGTCGAGCCACGCGCCCGGGTTCACGTAGGCGCGGCCGTCGGACAGCCGCTCGAGACGCGGTCGGTGGGTGTGGGCGAGCACCACGAGATCGAGCTCCGGTCGGCGAGCGAGCAGCGCTCGCGCGTAGTCCCTCTGCGCGCCCGCCGCGCGCTCGAGGGCCGCGGGGTCGCGGGTATGGTCGGCCAGCGTGTGCGACAGCTTATCGGCAATCCAGAATCCAACGTCCGGATGCAGCGCTCGGAACAGCCCAACGGTCACCGGATGGCGAGTCACGCGATGCATCAGCTTCGCGCTCCAATGCTGCTCGGTCAGTCCATCGCCGTGGGCAACGAAGGCCGCGCGCCCCGCAAGCGTCAGCTCGGCTTCTCCCGGGTGGAACGCAATCCCGAGGTCCTTGGTGAAGAAGTCTCTTCCCCAGCGGTCATGATTGCCGCCGATCAATGTGATCGGGACGCCGCTGCGCCGCAGCGCGTGGAGCTCTGCCACGACCGGGAAATGGCGTTTCGGGATGACGCGGCCGTACTCGAACCAGAAGTCGAACAGATCACCCGCGATCAGCAGGTCGTCGCCTGGCTGCGGGACTGCACGGAGGAACGCGGAGAACGCGGTCGCCACCGCCTGCGGGGCTTGTCCGAGATGGGCATCCGCGACGACGACCACGCGCGAGGAAGGCGCCGGCACGGCCCCAACCTAGAAACAGGGGAAATGGCCCGCAAGCACCGACGCCATTTGACAATTCCGTGGCCGATGTCGATGTTGCCCCGGCGTGATCGGCACCGTCACCCTGCGCGTCAACTACTCCGAAACGGATCAGATGGGCGTTGTCTACCACGCGAACTATCTCGTGTGGTTCGACCGGGCGCGCACCGAGCTCATGCGGACGACCGGCCTCACCTACCGCGAGCTGGAAGAGCAGGGGGTCTACCTGGCGGTCTCGGAAGCGCGGATTCGTTACACCGCCCCCGCCCGGTATGACGATCTGGTCGATATCCGTTGCTGGGTGCGCGACCTCGCCTCCCGCCGGGTGACCTTCGGGTATGCTGTGACCCGGAACCCGACGGGCGAGCTGCTCGCGACCGGCGAGACGGCGCTCATTTCGCTCACCCACGAACACACTCTCACGCGCATTCCAGCGCATGTCTCGAAGTTGCTCGTTCCGATCGCCGATCCGGTTCGCGTCTAACCGCCTCGCGCTGCTGGCGGGCCTCGTGGCCGCGCCACTCGCCCTGCCGGCGCAGATCCCGGACGAAGCGAGGGTCGGCGATCTTGCCCGCCTGCTGGCGGCGAGCGATGCCCGCACCTTCGACGGCGCGCTGCTCCGCGCCACGCTCCGCTCGCAGGACCCCAAGCTGCGGCGCCAAGCCGCGCTGGCCGCCGGCCGCATCGGCGATCCGGCGGCGCTCGAGCTGCTCGTCACGGCGCTGGGCGACTCGGACGTGGGCGTGCGGGCGGCGGCCGCCTTTGCCTTGGGGTTGCTGAAGGATGCGCGTGCCGTACCCGAACTGTCGCGGTTCGTCGCCTCGGTACCGGCGGTTGCGCAGGATGCCTCGCATGCGGAGGCTGCCGTCGCGCTCGACCGCATCGCCACGGAAGATGCGGCCACCGCGATTCGCGAAGTGCTCGGGAGCGGCGCAACCCCTGGCGTCGGCACCAGTCCGGCCCAGAGCGGGGCCTTGCTCGACGCGTGGAGGCTCGGCGCGCGCGCGCCGATCGCGTCGCTCGTCGCTTATGCCGACGATCCCGATCCGAGCGTGCGCGCCCACGCACTCTACGCGCTGGGACGCCTGCGCGCGGCGCGGGGAGCCACGGCCCTCGTCACCGCGCTTCAGGATCAGGATCCGACGGTTCGGGCTGTGGCGGTCAAGGGCATCACGCCGGCGCTGCTCGATAGCGCGCACATCGCGCGGCATGCGGTGGTCGATCGGATTCGTCCTCTGCTCGCCGATACGGGCGTGGCGCTTCGGGTCAACGCCCTCCGCTCACTGGCAGCCTTCAGGGACAGCGGTCTCACAGCCAGTGTTGGGCCCCTGGCCAATGACGCGAACGCCAACGTCGCCGTGCAGGCCGAGACCACACTCGGCGTCCTGGGGGGCAGCGTGGCGAAGCAGGTGCTGCTGGGAAAGCTCGCGAGCGCGAGTTTCGCGCGCCGTCGTCAGGCGGTGATCGCGCTCGCCCAGGCGGACAGCGCGACCGGGGTCGCGAGCGCGGCGCTGCTCGCCGCCGACCTTGACTGGCGGTGGCGCAGCGTCGCCGCGGAGGCATTCGGCGCGGCGCACGACCGCGGCCACCTCGAGTCGCAGCTCGCGGATCCCGACGGGAGGGTCGTCGCGCAGGCGCTCCAGTGCCTGATGCGCATCGTCCCCGAACGGGACACCGCGCTCGCGAGCCGGGCCCGTGGCCTGCTCGAGAATCCCGACGCCGCGGTCCGCAGTAGCGCCGCCGATATCCTGGCGCGCCTGCCGCGAATCGACGACGTCGATCCATTGACGCGTGCATACCTTCGGGCGAGCGGCGATGCGTTCGACGATGCGCGGTTGTCCGCCGTGAGCGCGCTCGCGGCGATCGCGCAGGCGAGTGCCGAAGGGCGCGTCCGGGTCGCGAGCCGGTTCGTCGGCGCCGTGCCGCGGCCGGACGATTACCTCGTGCGGCGCATCGCGGCGGCCCGACTTCCCGACGCCTACGCGGCGTGGGGGCCGGTGTCGCCGATTGCCACCGGCCGTACCGATGCCGACTATCGCGATATCGTGCGCCGCTATCTGCTCCCGGCGCTCGACGGATCGAACCCGCGGATCACGGTCGAAACGGACGCCGGATCCCTGGATATCGAGCTGCTCGCGGCCGAGGCCCCGGTGACCGTCGCGGCCTTCCTGTCCCTTGTGGACCAGCGGTATTTTGATGGGTCCCGCTGGCATCGCGCGGTGCCCAATTTCGTCGTGCAGGATGGTGACCCGCGGGGTGATGGATGGGGTGGGCCCGGGTTCGTCCTGCGCGATGAATTGAATCTGATGCGCTACGATGTTGGGATTGTCGGCGTCGCGTTATCCGGTCCGGACACGGGCGGCAGTCAATTTTTCATCACCCATTCCGCCCAACCGCACCTCGACGGAACGTATACCGCGTTCGGCCGGGTCTCGACGGGTGGCGGGGGTGCCGCGGTGCTCGCCGGCATCGCGCAGGGTGATCGCATTCGGAGTATCCATCGGTGAAGCGCCGTACTGTCTGGCCTGCATTGTGGCTGGGACTCGTCCTTCCGGCGGTTGCCGTGAGCCAAACCGGTTCCTTCGGCGAAAACAAGATCCAGTATCGCGGCTTCGACTGGCGAGTGCTTCGGGGCGAGCACGTCGACCTCTATTACTATCCCGAAGAAGAAGAGCTGGGACGCGTGGCGCTCGCCTATGCGGAGGAGAGCTACGGCGTTCTCCAACGGCGCTTCACTCACCACCCGACCCACCGCATCCCCTTGATCATCTATGCCTCGCACACGGACTTCGAGCAAACGAACGTGCTGCCGTTCGTGCCACCGGAAGGACTGCTCGGCGTCACCGAATTCCTGAAACAACGGGTCGCGCTGCCATTCGACGGAAGCTACGCGGATTTCCGGCACACGATCCGGCACGAGCTGGTCCACGTCTTTCAGCTGAGCCTGACCAACCAGGTGCTCGATCGCTACCCGCGCTTCCGCCACACCTCCTTCCCGCTGTGGTGGACGGAGGGTCTCGCGGAATTCTGGTCGGCAGGGGAAGACACGCGCTATCAGATGATCCTGCGCGATCTCACGGTTTCCGGACACCTGCCGTCCCTGGGCGAGCTCACGGACGCCACCGGCGTTGCCGTGTATCCCCTGGGGTGCAGCATTCATGCGTTCCTCGCCGAGCGCTACGGCGAGTGGCGCATCGTCGAGATGTACCAGGAGATGTGGAAGTATCCGGCATTCGAGGATGAGATCCGGGCCGTATATGGGCACAGCCTGCGACAGCTGTCGGAGGAATACCTGTTCTGGATGCGGCAGCGCTACTACCCGTCGGTGTCGAGCACCCAACCCCTGTCGCTCCACGGGCGGCTGCTCACGCGGATGGCCGTCAAGCCGGTTGCGTACTCCCTGCCAGGCGACAGCGCGGGCCGCATGCTGTTTTTCTCGCCCTCGAACGGCTATACGAACATCTATATCCAGCCCTTGGAGGGCGGCGCTCCGCGCGTGCTCGTGAGTGGAGAGCGAACCGATCAGTTCGAGTCGTTCCACTTCTTCGAATCGCGACTCGACGTGTCCCGTACCGGGATCGTGGCGTTCGGCAGCAAGTATCTGGACCGCGACGCGCTGTTCCTGTGGGATATCACGAAGCACCGCGTCGTCGGTCGCTACCAGTTTCCTGGACTCGTGTCGATTCTTTCGCCTTCCTGGGCTCCCGATGGACAGAGCATTGTGTTCTCCGGGCTCGCGATCTCCGGATACAGCGATCTCTATCGCCTGTGGCTGGCCGATGGGCAGCTCGAGCGGCTGACGTCCGATCGCTACCAGGACATCGATCCCAGCGTGAGTCCCGACGGAAACAGCGTCGTGTTCACATCCGATCGCACCACGTTCGGACCCGCGGGCGCGCGGAACCTGTTCAAGCTCGACTTTGCCACGGGCCAGATCGACTATCTCACGTACGGCGCCTGGCACGATGACCAGCCGCGCTGGTCTCCCGAGAACGGCCGCATCTACTTCTCGTCGGACCGGAATGGATTTCTCGAGCTGTACTCGATCGACTCGACGGGCAGCGGCCGTCAGGAAACGAACACGTTGAACGGCGCGTTCGATCCGCAATGGATCGCCGCGCGTCACGAAATCGTGTTCGGCGGGTACGCGGACCAGAGCTGGAATCTCTATGCGGCAGCGCCGCTCCCGGATTCGGCGGCGACCTTCCTCGCCCTCGAGCCGCACCGGGCCCCCGCGAGCTGGACCTGGGCCGAGCTCGCGGATCCGCAGTACGCGCGGGCCGATCCCTCTCACTATGGCCAGAAGTTCACGCTGGATTTCGCGGCGGGCGATGCGTCCGTTGCCCCCGGATTCGGCTCGACCCAGGGCGCGGTGTTCCTGTTCAGCGATCTCCTGGGAGACCACCAGATGCTCTTCACCGTCTCCTCGTTTCAGGGCGAAGGCCTGGGCAATCTGCTGGATAACGTGAACGGCTCGGCGCTGTATCTGAATCAGTCACATCGGCTGAATTGGGGAATCGGCGCGTTCCGGCTGCGGGGTTTGTTCTACGAGGGAGACCTGTCGACCATCTATCAGGAGACCTCGGCCGGCGTGCTGGCCGAGCTGCGATACCCGCTGTCTCGCTACCGGCGGGTCGAGCTGGCCTACAGTGTGGAGCACTCGGACCGCTACGATGCATTCGGCACCTACGCCACCGCGAACGGGGTGAATGACCTGCATCGGGTGGGTTGGCTGGCGTCGAACTATCTTAGCTACGTCAAGGACAACACGATCTGGCTGGCCACGGGGCCGATCGACGGCGAGCGCTTCAATCTCACCACTGGGCTGGTCAACGACATCAGTCACGGTCGCTTCGATTCCTGGGTGGTGAGCGCCGACTGGCGTCACTACGCGCGCACCTCGCTGCGCAGCGCGTTTGCATTGCGTGGATTTGGCTATTACGCTGGGGGCGATCGTCCGCGACCCATCAACATCGGCGGCTCGTGGGATGTGCGGGGCTATCCCATTTCGGGCTATATCGCGGGCACCAGGGCCTGGCTGGTCAACACGGAGTGGCGATTTCCGATCGTCGATTTTCTCTCGTTCGGATTTCCGTTCGGCGTGCTGCGCTTTCCGGGAGTGCAGGGCGCATTGTTCGCCGATGCCGGACGTGCCTGGAACGCCGTGGCGGAGAGCCGCGGCATCGTGGGCAGCACCGGCCTGGGGCTCAGGATGCCCATCGGGCCGCCGCTCGTGCTGCGGCTCGACCTGGGCTATCGGTTTCATTCGGGCAACGTGAGTGGCTATGGGCTCCCGTTCAGTTCCCAGGGAACGGGCTTCGTCGACTTCTTCTTCGGCTTTAACTATTGAAGCCACAACATGTTTTGCTTGACCTCCTTCGGACCCTCCTCTACATTGCCGCCGGCTTGGCACTCGGTGGATGTCCACCCTCGCTCGCGCCGTTGGTCAGTACCACGCTCGCGCCCGCGGACCGCGCGACGGCCCTGTCCTGGGTGGCGCGAACCGTCCCGCGCCACAGCACGACGATCCGGTTTCGCTTTCAGTACGAGGACGCGCACAAGCACTGGACGGGGCGGGGCACGGCGCGCCTCGCACCTCCCGATTCGCTGCGGTTCGACTACTCCGGTCCGCTGGGACTCGGCTCGGGTGCCGCCGTCGTTGTCGGCGATTCGGAAATCTGGGCCGAGCCACCGGAGAACTTCCGATCGCTCGTGCCTGCCGTGCGCATGCTATGGGCAGGGCTCGGCGTAGTCCGCCCGCCGGCTCCCGATGCCAGCGTGTCCGGCATGGAGAGCCAGAGCCAGCAGACTTGGCGATTCGCGGAAGGATCGGACACGCTCGACTATGTCGCGACGGATGGCACGGCGCGCGTTCTCGATGCGGAGTGGCGGCAGGCGGGGAAAATCGTTGCGCGCAGCCGGACCGAGCTCGACGTCCAGACCCGCCCCACGAAGTCCCGCATCGTGTTTCCGGAGGCAGCGGCGCGGCTTGAGCTCACCGTGGATCGGGTGGATACGGCGGCGGTCATTCCCGCTGACGTGTGGCGCAGTCGCCGTTAGCCTGGGCGCTCTGGTCGCTGGGTGCCCGTACCGCTTCACGGGTGGCGGGCTGCCCAACATCCACACCGTGGCCATTCTGCCGTTCGACAACCAGACGCCCGAGCCCGCACTCACCAAAGAAGTCAACGACGCCATCCGCGACGCGATCGAGGGGCGGCTGGGGCTGCGGCCCGCCGGCGAAGCGAACGCCGATGCCGTCGTTCGCGGGCGCGTCTCGCGCTACGACCCGGAGATTCCCGTCGCGTTCCAGCCGGGCGTCGGTACCACGAATGTGACGCAACGCCAGGTTCAGATCACCGTGGATGTGGAGATCGTGGATCAGCGCTCGGGCAAGGATCTCTGGCAACGGCAGGGATTGAGCGTTGTGGGCGAATATGCGCCGCCGCAGGTGGCCGACGGACGCAAGATCGCCCTCCAAAAGCTCGAGAATGAAATCGTGGACGGGGCGCAATCGCAGTGGTAGCCGCGGCCGCGGCGACGCCTGCCCGAGGCGCCGGCTCGCTCGGTTGCCTGCTATGGCTGCTCGTGTTCGTCGCGGCCCTGTACTATGGCGTCAACGTCGGCGAAGTCTTCTTTCGGTACTATCGCCTCGTCGACGCCATGGACGAGCAGGCGCGGTTTGCCGGGGCGCTCGATAACGGCACCATCCAGCGGCGCATTCTCCAGGCGGCGGGGGAAATCGGCGTGCCCGATTCCGCGGCGCGCGTGGTCATTCGGCGCAGCTATACGCCGCTCCAGATCAGTATCGAGTCGTCATACTCCGAGACGATCGACCTGCCGTTGTTCCGCCACACGTTCGTGTTTCATCCGCGCTCCGTTCAGGTGCTGTAGGCCCGTCATCATGCATACCGAGGAGAAGGTCCGCGACCGGGGCGCGGCCATGGCATGGCGTGCCGCGCAGCGCGGCCCGGTCGTGTTCACGAACGGGGTATTCGACCTGCTGCATGTCGGGCATATCGCGCTGCTCGAGGCGGCGCGGAACGAAGGCCAGGCGTTGATTGTCGCCGTGAACAGCGACGCCTCCGTGCGGAAGCTCGGCAAGGGGCCGGACCGACCGCTCGTCCCCGCGGTGGAGCGGATGCGAGTCGTAGCGGCGCTCGCTTGTGTGGATGCGGTCGTCCCGTTCGACGACGACACGCCGCTCGCTCTCGTGCGCGCGCTCCATCCCGACGTGCTCGTAAAAGGCGCCGACTATGCACGCGCCAGGATCGTCGGTGGCGACGAGGTCGAAGCGTGGGGCGGGCGCGTGGTCCGCATCCCGCTCGTGCCCGGTTGGTCGAGCACGAGCCTCGCCGCCCGCCTGCGCGGCGCCGGGGATGGGGTGTGAAGCTCCTGGTCGGCACGCGAAATCCCGGCAAGGAACACGAGATCAGCGACATTTTCGCCGGATTGCCGTTCCAGGTCGTGTTTCCCTCCGATCAGTTTCTCGAGCGCCTGCCAGAGGAAGCCGATCTCGAGCGGGGGGTCACGTTCATCGAGAATGCCGTGGCCAAGGCCCGGTACTTCGCCAAGCGCTCGGGGCTCGCCACCCTCGGGGAAGACTCGGGCCTCGAGGTCGACGCGCTGCATGGCGCCCCGGGTGTGCATTCGGCGCGCTTTGCGACGCTGTACGGCCCGGCGGAAGCGCGCTCGGGCTCCGAGACCGATCCGGATGCGGCCAATAACGCGCTGCTGCTCGAGCGGCTCGGGGAAACACCCGAGGCGGGGAGGGGCGCGCGCTACCGCTGCGTCGTGGCGTTTCTCGAGTCTCCCAGCGCGTCACCACAGCTGGTCGAGGCCACCTGTGAAGGCCGGATTCTGACCGGTCCTCGCGGAACAGGGGGTTTCGGTTATGATCCGCTGTTCTTCTCGACCGACCTTGGTATGACGTTCGGCGAGGCGCCCCTCGCCACGAAGCAGCGTGTCTCGCATCGCGGTCGCGCGCTGCGCGCGCTGATCGAGGTCTTGCTCCGTCGCTACACGTAGGCTCGGGGAATTGGCATGCTTCGCTCTGCCCGTATCCATCGCGTGGTTCTGCTGCTGCTGTGCACGTTGCGGTTCGCGTCCGCGCAAGCTCCCGGTTCGGAGCGCGCGGCGGACGGACAATGGGTCATGCCGGCTCACGATTATGCCGCGACACGCTTCAGCGCGCTGCGCGAGATCACGCCCGCGAATGCCAAGCAGCTCCGCGCAGCATGGAGCTTCTCGACCGGGGTGCTCGGGGGACACGAAGGGCAGCCCCTCGTCGTCGGGCATACCATGTACGTGGTCACGCCGTATCCGAACGTCCTCTACGCCTTCGATCTCACGCACGAAGGCTATCCGCTGCGCTGGAAGTACCGGCCGTGGGTGAACCCCGTCGCGATCGGCATCGCGTGCTGTGATGTGGTGAACCGCGGCGCCGTGTTCGCCGCTGGAAAAATCATCTACAATCTCCTCGACGGGTTCACGGTGGCGATCGACACCGCGAGCGGGCGCGAAGTCTGGAAGACCCAGATCGCGGACGTGAACCTCGGCGAGACCACGCCCATGGCACCGCTGGTCGTCAAGGATCGGGTGCTCGTCGGCACGTCCGGTGGCGAATATGGCGTCCGCGGCTGGCTGAAGGCGCTCGACCTCGAGACCGGCCGCATCGTATGGACCGGGTACAACGTCGGTCCTGATTCGGAGGTCCTCGCCTCGCCGGCGAGGTTTCGCACCGCCTACGATAGCGGCGCGAATCTCGGCGTGCGAACCTGGTCAGGCGAGTCCTGGCGGCACGGCGGCGCGCCCGTGTGGGGCTGGCTCTCCTACGATCCGCTGCTGGATCTCGTCTACTACGGGACGGGGAACGCGGCGCCGTGGAACACCGATCAGCGCGCGGGCGACAACAAGTGGGCCGCGAGCGTGCTGGCGCGTTCCCCCGGCGACGGCAGCCTCCGGTGGGCCTATCAATTCACTCCGGGAGATGCGTGGGACTTCGATGCGACCCAGGAAATGATCCTCGCGGATCTCCCGATCGGCGGACGGACGCGCCAGACGCTGGTGCATTTCGACAAGAACGGGTTCGCCTACACGCTGGACCGCGGCACGGGCGAGCTGCTCGTCGCCGCTCCCTATGTGCCGACGACGTGGGCCACCGGCGTCGATCTGGCGACCGGTCGCCCCAGGGTGAACCCGGGCAAGGTGACCGGTGCCTCGAAAGGCAATGTCACCGACATTTGTCCCACGCTGGAAGGCGGCAAGAATCAGCAGCCCGCGGCCTTTTCGCCGATTACGGGGCTGTTTTACGTGCCGACGAGCAATATGTGCATGGATTTCGCCGCCAATGCCGTCACATACATCGCCGGGACCCCCTTTATGGGGGCCACAACTCCCTATAGAGCCGGTCCCGGCGGCAACCTCGGTGCGTTCATAGCCTGGGATGCGGCGCGTGGCAAGCGAATCTGGGAGATCAAGGAGCCGTATCCCGTGTGGGGCGGGGCGCTCGTGACCGGGGGCGGGGTCGTGTTCTACGGCACCCTCGATGGCTGGTTCAAGGCCGCCGATGCCCGGACCGGGGCGGTCCTGTGGAAATTCAAGGCCGGCTCGGGTATCGTCGGGAATCCTGTAACCTTCCGCGGTTCCGATGGTAAACAATACGTTGCGATTTACGCTGGAATAGGGGGGGACTGGTTCCTGCTGTCGGGCGACGTACGCTCCGACGATCCCGCGGATGTGCGGCCCCCCGCGTCGTTCATGCCGGACATCGCTCGATATACGAGCCAGGGAGGCATCGTCTGGCTGTTCAGCCTCTAGGGTGGTTGGCGTTCGCGAGCGCGCTGGCCATGACACCTGGCGCCGCGGCGCAGGGGACTGGCAATGCACCGGCCCTTCCTGCCATCCGGTACGACCAGCACGTCTGGGCGGGAGGGCAACCGCCTCCGGCCGGAACGTGGGCGCGTCCTACGCCAGCCACGCAGGAGACGTCCAAGCAGGGTGAACAATTTTTTTCTTCCTTCAATTGTGATGGTTGTCACGCAAGCGGTGCCGTGGGTGCGGTCGGCCCGAGTCTCGCGGATGGGCGGTGGCGCTACGGCGGCACGGACGCTGCAATCTTCTATTCCATTTTCTACGGGCGTCCCCGTGGCATGCCAGCCTTCGGCGGACTGCTGCCTGCGGAGGTCATCGGGAGTCTCGTGAGCTACATCCGTTCCCTCGAGCCGCGTGGCGACGTCGCCACAGTGCGGTGGGATCAGTGACCCGCACAATAGGAGTTGCGATGCGCTATCGGAGCATGGGCGCGGTGTTGCTGGCCGCCGTGTTCTTCGCTTGTGGCAACGATTCATCCGGCCCGACCATCAGCTGCAACGCTTCCCAGACGAACACGGTCTCGTTGGTGGTGGGCGGCTACACGTCCATCGACCAGCCCTGCATCAGTTTTTCGGCGAATCCGTCGCCCACCGATACCGGCGAGTACCTGATCGTCGCGCACTCCGCGGGCGGCTCGCCCGGCGGAACGGCGTCGTATCAGCTCACCTCAACGACTACGAATACGTCCACCGCGATGAGCCAGGTCGTGGCCCAACGCGTCACGACCGCTCGTCCGGGAGGGTTCGTCGCCGCGCAGTTCGACCAGCTGATGCGGGAGCGCGCACGGGCCGCGGTCGCGGCGCCGCCGGCCGGCGGCGTGAGCGCGAGCGCCATGGCTCGAGCGGGCGCTCTCGCGCCCCCGGCGGTCGGCGCTGTACGAATCTTCCCGAAAGTGTGCGCCAACCTCGGATGCACCACGTATCGGTCGGTCACCGCTCACGTGCTGGCGGTGTCGGGTCATGTGGCGATCTACGTGGATGACAGTCTGCCCGGTGACATCAACACGACTGGCGACCCCGGCATCGATTCGCTCGCACAGACGTTCGATCAGCATGTCTACGCGGTCGACAAGACGTACTTCGGCGACGAACCCGATATCGACAACAATGGGGTCATCATTGCCTTGCTGACCGGCGAGGTGAATGCGTTGATTACCGACCGCTCGAGCTGCTTCACGACGGGGTACGTGGCTGGGTACTTCAATTCCCAGGACTTGGACCTGCAGGTGGCGGCACTGTACAACAAAGGCGAGATCATGTACGGGCTCGTTCCCGACGCCGGCGCCAAATACAGCTGCGCGCATTCACGGGCGTCGGTGTTGCGGATCCTGCCGCCGACGTTCCTGCACGAATTCCAGCACCTGATCAACTATACGGCGCATGTCCGGGTGCGCCGGGCCAATGCGGAAGACATCTGGCTGGACGAAGCGCTCGCGAATTTTGCCGAGGAGCTGGGTGGCCGCTCGTTCCTGCCCGACACGGCCACGTTTTACAAGTACGTGCTGGACGACCTGAACGACGCCTATATGTACCTGGAAGCCCCGCAGGATCATTTCCTGCTGAGTCCGACGGACGCCAACCTTTCGGACAACGGCGGCGCCTGGATGTTCATTCGGTACCTCGTGGATCAGACCACCGATTCGATCACCAGGAAGCTGGTCAACACATCGCTCACGGGTACGAGCAACATCACGTCGGCAGCTGGGCAGCCGTGTACGAACTTGATCGCGGGGTGGTCGCTCGCCAACTGGGTGTCCGACCTTCCCGGGTTCGCCGCGCCGCCCCAGCTACGCTACAAATCGTGGCAGTTCAGGCAGCAGTTCCCCGTCCTGCGCACGCTCAATCCGGGCGGAAGCTATCCGTTCGACTTCCCGCTCGTGCCGCAGGTCAGCACGGGCTCGCAGGTCAATGTGGTAGGCACACTGCACGTGGGTTCGGGGCTCTACATCCGGGTGAAGCAGCCCCCGTCAGCAGGGAGCTTCACCCTGGCGCTGACGGGCCCGTTTCAGGCCCCGCTGCCGACTGGCATGACTCCGCGGCTGGAAGTCATCAAGGTTCACTAGGGGGCGCTACGGCAGCTTGACCGCGCGGGCTTCGCCGCGCCACTCGTCCTTGATCCGATTGTTCGCATCGAGCACCACGATGCGGGGGCGGTGCTCCTGCGCCTCGACGGGCGTCATATGTGCGTAGGCGATCACGATGACCGGATCGCCGACCTGCACGAGGCGGGCGGCCGCGCCATTCACGCACACCGTTCCTGAATCGGGCACTGCTTCAATCGCGTAGGTCTCGAACCGCGCTCCGTTCGCCACGTCGAGCACATGCACCTGCTCGAATGGCACTATTCCCGCTGCGTGCATGAGACGAGCATCCAGGCTGATACTGCCTTCGTAGTCCAGCTCCGCCTGGGTGACTATCGCGCGGTGCAGCTTTGACTTGCAGAGCGTGAGCAGCACGGCACTCCCTTCCTGGTTTCCTGGTGACCTCGGAAATGTAATGAATTGTGGACGCCATCACCGACGGCGCGTCCCGTAACGCATTCCCCGTGCCGCACTTCCGGATTGGCACCGCGTTTGCGGTCTGTCTCGTTTGCTGTGCTTCGTCCATAGGAGTGAATCACCGTGGTCCGTATACGAGGCGTCCGAATCCTGCCGCGCCCGCTGACGCTCGAGGAAGTGGGGACGCGACTGAGCTGCACGCTGCTGGAAGCCACCGCGCTGCTGCATGGCAAGTGCTTTCCCCATGCCTTTCTCGATTGCAACCACCGGTGGCGGGTGCCGGTGGTGGACGTCGAGGCGTACGCCTGTCGAGTGTCAAATGGCAAGAGACACCGTTCGCTGTAGCTCCCAAGTCGTAAACCGTTTTTCATCCTGCGGGCCAATTCTTCGCGCTCCGCATGAAGGTCTGGCGTCCGCGGACCTGAACGATTCGCACACGATTACGTTCACGACACTCGGCCTCATCCTCGCGGCGATCATCGCCATCCTGCTCCTCGCGTGAGATCTCCGGCCGGCCGCTCCGCTGTCCGCGTGCTTTCGGGCGCGACGTACCTGCGGAGTCTTCGAGTCCTCGGCGCCTGGTGGTGCCGAGGCTCGAGCGGCGTCGGACCTCATCACCTCCTGCTGGGCCAGGACTTCGAGCTTGTCGGCGTGCCGGTCGAGGCGACCCGCGCCGACGCGGTGCGCGGCGACCTGTCCAGGTTGTAGTCTCCCGCTCCCTCTGCTACCCGCGGCCGTCCGAGGCCGCTATTTTGCCGTGGCGTGAATTTCACACCGGGGCGTAGCGCAGTCCGGTAGCGCGTCTGGTTTGGGACCAGAAGGTCCCGGGTTCAAATCCCGGCGCCCCGATTCCGCGCACCGCTGGCCATCCGCGGTCGGACCGATACACTTTGTTGGCCCATGTCCGATCGCACGGAGAGGCGCCTGCTGGTCGCGGCGTTGGTCCTGTATGGACTCATCGCCGTTCCGACCGGCATTCGCCGCGGCACCGACTTCGCGATCCACATTCCCATCGCGCAGGCGTGGCTCGCGCGGATGCCGCTCTACGAGTCCGCGCCGCACGTGGGCATGTGGTGGCCGCCGTTCGCGATCGTGCTCGTGGCGCCCTTCGCCGCGCTCGCGACCGTCGCCGGACTCGCCTGGGCAAAGGCCGCGTGGGGTGTCGTGAGCCTCGCCTGTCTCGGCTGGGCGCTGGATCGGCTCTCCAAGGACGGCTGGCGGACGGTCGCTGTGGCGCTGCTCGCGGTCGCCGTCCCGTTGCACCGCAATTTCGAAGATCTGAATCTCAACGCGTTTCTGCTTGCGCTGTGGGTGGCCGCGGCGCGCGATGTGAGGGCGGGTCGCGACACCCGTGCTGCGATGTGGATCGGGACCGCAGCGGCGATCAAGGTCTACCCTGGGTTGCTGCTCGCGTATTTCGTGCTGCGACGCCGCTTGAGGCCGCTGGCGTTCGGAATCGGTACCGCGGCCGCCCTGACCGCGCTGCCGCTCCTGGCGTATGGAGTGAGCGGTGCGGCGGAGAGCTTCGCCGGCTGGACGGCACATGGCACCGCGGTTCAGGCCTCGCTCCGCGGGAGTAACCAGTCGCTCGCGGCTCTGGCCACGCGTTTACACCTGCCGCTCGCCGGGTTCGCGGTACTCGAACTGAGCTGCCTCGGCGTCGCACTCATGGCGGCGCTACGCTGGAAACACGAGGCTCGCCCGTGTGATGAGCTGGCTGTCCTTGCACTCGCGGCCGTGCTGCTGTCGCCCATCGCCTGGGTTCACTATTTCCTGCTCGCCCTGCCCGCCTGGCTCACTGCGCTTCGGCTCGGGCGAGAGTCCCCTCATCCATGGCTGAAACCGGCGCTGTTCCTTGCGGCGGTCGGCACATCTGGAGTCCTGACGGTCTTTTCGTTGTCCCTGCGCGATGTGGTTTTCGGGTTATCGCTCTATACATGGGGCGGTCTGGTCCTGCTCTTGCTTCTGGCCTTCGCAGAGCGTGGCAGCGTCCCAAAGACGGCGGCGGCTTACAGCGGGTAGATTACGCGAACGGGGATTGGGTGCACCAACCGGGAGGGTGTCGATGAAAAAGCGGAAGCCCAGTGACTATGAGCGGTTCGAGCGGACACTCGACCCGCACCGGGCGGAAGAGCAGCGCGCTGCCGCGCGTGAAACCACGGCTCGCTTGCGCGAACGGGGAGTGAACGTCAGCGAAGACGAAGCGCCCGAAGATCTGGCGTTCCTACTCGAGGCCGTTGAGCGCTTCGAAACCGAGGTCGAATCGCATGGCGGCGATCTGATGATGGATGACCTCAAGAGCTCGCGGCCCGACGACCCGCATTTCGTGCTGCCCGCGCGCGCGGCGCGCGAGCAGCTGCGCAGCTATGCCGAACGCATCGACGCAGCCGCAACGCGGCTGCGTCACCATCCGCCAAAACCGGAGTAGATGCCGCTGCGTCAGGGGGTGACGACGAGAACTCCCGCCATTCCCACAGCCGTGCCGTTGGGCCCCGGGTTGCCGTGAAATCTGCAGTAGTACACGTACGTCCCGGGTTGGCCGACATAGACGGTGTACGGCGTGGATCCCGGTCGCCTGTCTCCGGACGCGGTTGCCCCCGGCGGGGCGTTGATCCACGTGACATTGTGCGTTGCGGTGTCGGTGGATGGGAATTGGAACGTGATGTTCTGTAAGGCCGCCACCGTGTCGCTGTCCGGTGCGAACTCAAAGTCGGTCGCGACAATCTGCGTGCTGTGTCCGGTGTTCAGGGCGGCCGGGTTTCCGCACGCCAGTACTGCACCAATGCCAACTACGAACACACCTACGCGCATGACCTGATCTCCGTCGGTAGTCGGGGAAAAAGAACGACTGTTGTACCCCGAGGGTTCCATTATGGCCGTCGCCGCCCGGTCGAATCTGCGTTCTGATGGCCGTGCGAGCCATTGTCCGCGCCACCCCCGTTGTTTCCCCGATCTCCGCCGTTTCCGCCATTGCCCTGCCCGTTGTTGACCCCGCCGTTGCCGTTGCCATTGTCGCCGTGTGGCGGCGGGGGCGGGTTGTGCGTGGTCGTGTCGGGCGTATGCGGCGGGTTCGCCCCGGCTCCGCCGGGATTTCCGTACTCCGGATACGCACGGCGCGGCGGAATGATCATCGGGGGCTGCGCCGGCTGGGTCGGCTGCGACGGCTGGGCCGATGACGGCGGTCCCGACGGACGCCCGCTCCAATTTCGGACCCGCCGATCGAACTCGCCTTGCGGCGCCCGCGCGCGAATCGTGTCGATGGTCCGCGGATCGGCGGGATGGCCGGGACGCTGCTGCAGCGCCTGCTCGCGATACCCGAACGGCACCGGAGCGGGTGGGGGCGGGCGCTTCACCACCACGCGTCGCGTCGCAACATCGTCCGGTGGGCGGCGGCTCCGCGTTTGGTCCTGCGGCGGCCACACGCTTTCGCGGGTCGGTGCCACGGGCGGCGCCACCGATACCCCCACGCGACGCCAGGCGTCGAACGCGTTGTGAGCGTTGTTGCCGCGATCCGGCTGTACGTCTTCAACCGTGGTGCGGTCGATCGGCCGAGCTCGGACGAACGTCTCGCGTGATACGACGGTGAGCCCGCGCGGCGCATCGCGATTCACGTAGTGAATGCGCGTGACATCGATGGTCGTGACATTGATGTTCGTCACGTTCGCGCTCGTGACGTTCACGTTCCGGACGTACGTAGTGCTCACGTGATAGGCGGGGACGTACACCTCGCCGGGCGCGAGCGGGAACCAGGCCACGTGCTCTTGCCCACCGCGCGCGACGTCGCCGTTCAGCGAGCCCCCGACAAAGACAACCAGTGCCGGAGCGTAAACGGGACGCACGGCAACGACGCGTCCCGGGACCCATCCCCAGGCGCCGCGCGAGTAGATCCAGCGCCCGTAGTGCAGCGGCGCAAAGCCCCAGGGCGCGTCATCGATCCACGTCCAACCCCAGGGATCGATCCAGCGCCAATGGCCCGCGCGGTAGGGGGCCCAGTCCGCATTGACGTGCTGGGGAAACCACACCTGGCCGTACCCGCCGACGAAATGCCAGTCACCGTAGTCGTCCAGATCCTCGTACCCAGGCATGTCGCGCGAGACGTAGCGTGCCGAGGGAGAAGTATCGGCGCGGCGATCGCGGGCGGCGCACCACTGATCCCAGCGGTCGAGCAGCGCTGGCTGCCCGATACGGAAGCGCGTCTGGTCGAACCCCATGAGGCGCGCCGCCTGTTGCCGCCGGACCGTGAACGTCGAGCTGCCCGTGGCGACTTCGGCCGCTCCGTCGCGGACGGTGATCGTCGTTCCCTGACCGGTCGAGTCCGTATCGATCCGATAATTGCCCGCCAAGAGCAGCGTGACCGCCCCGTTCGGAGTATCGACCTCGATGTTCTCTCCCGGATGGAGCGCCCGCACCCGCAGCTGGACTGAACCCTGCGAGAGCCGCAGCTGAATGTTCGAGTCGTCCAACGCCAGGAGCTCCACTCCCGTATACGGCGCAAGCCGGAAGGCGGTCGAGCCGACGCTGACCTCGGCACGCGAGTCATCGTCGGTCCACAGCTCGTCACCGGTCGTGAGCGGATAATTGAGTGCGGCATCGCCCCAATCCTCCACGCTTCCCGGTCGCAGTGAGACGTTGCCACTCGCGTAGCTCAACCGGCCCACGCGCGCCGGTGGATCGCCTTGATCCGTGTGCCGGGCGCTCGCGGCGGCGGAGGAGAACAGCGACGCGGCACTGATGGCCAGAGCCGAAACAATGCGCAGCAGACTCGACATGACGTGCTCCTGGTAGGAAGCGGATTTGAGGCCCCTACAGTAAGGCACCACCCCCCAGGCTCCAACGAACGTTCCATAATGAACCGCGCAATTGGACGCGGTGCGCCATGAAGCGGCCTTCGCTAACCATTAGTTTGTCCCCAGTGTCGTGCGCCCGTAGCTCAGCTGGATAGAGCAACAGCCTTCTAAGCTGTGGGTCGGAGGTTCGAGTCCTCCCGGGCGCATCTCACGGTGCCACCCAGGGAATCATGACCGAACGCGCAGAGCAGCTCCGCCGCATTGTGGCCCACGCCGAGCCGCGGCTTCGGCGCATGAACGACGCCGATGTCACACGTGACCGCGGCCCGGACAAGTGGGTCAAGAAACAAATCCTCGGCCACCTGATCGACTCAGCGGTCAACAATGACGTGCGATTCGTGCTGGCGCAGTCTGTCGATCCATTCGTCGGTCCTGGCTACGACCAGAACGCCTGGAACGCCGCCCACGGCTATCGCGACCGGGCCTGGACCGAGCTCGTCGATGTCTGGGTGGCGCTCAATTCCCATTTGGGCTATGTGATAGCGCGCGTGCCCACCGCGAAGCTGAGTGTTCGCTGCGTGATCGGCGGCGGAGCGGCCGTGACGCTCGAGTTTCTCATCCAGGACTACATCGAGCATCTCGAACATCATCTGCAGCAGATCTGGGCATAACTCTACAGATCGGAGGTCGTCATGCGAATCATGGTGTTCGCCCTGCTGCTCGCCGGTTTCGCCGCCGCTCGCGCGGAGGGCCAATCCACCGAGTTCGCTCCCGCAATCCACGCCGCCGCGGCGCTCCGGCTGGCCTCGTCGCCCGGGTCCGCTGAGCAGTCGCTCGCCTTCACGCTCGAGCCTGCGGTGAAGAAGAAGAATAAGAACCGTTCGCTCAGCGCGACGCTCATGCTGGTCGGCGCGGGCGCCATTTTGGTGGGAGCGATCGCGGGCGGGGGCGGGGGGACCGTGCTGATCGTAGGCGGCGTGGTGTGCGCCGGATACGGAGTGTACTTGTACGCTCAGTGACCGATACCGGCTCCCGTCGCACACGAATTGCTACACGTGTAGCGCGAGCTCTGTGGCTGACAATCTTCAGGGCTAGATCGTAACGGTGTTCTATCGGGGGGAGGTCGTGATGCGGATCATTCCACTGGCGGCGCTCATGTCGGTACTCGCGATAATCCCAGGGCGGGCGCAAACGCCGCAATTCGGTCCGGCGGTTCACGCGGCAGCGGCACTGCGGCTGGCGGCGGCTCGCCCGGCGGATGCGGCGCTCCAGCCGTTCGGCGGCAATCCTTCTCAGGCCAGCTCGAACCGTCGCGAGATGGGGACCACGCTCATGATCGTCGGCGGGGCAGTGGTCGTGGTCGGAGCCATTGTGGGCGGTGGTGGGGGAGCGGCGCTGATCGTGGGCGGTCTCGCGGCGGGCGGGTACGGGTACTACCTCTTTCAGCAGAAATAAGGCCTAACATTCGACGGCACTCGTCGTCGAAGCGGTCGGTGTGCTGGATGCAGTCCGACCCTTTGACGAAGGAGTGCCGCCATGCGCGTCTCACCGCAGTCCCTCGCCGTCGCGGGGTGCGCCACGCTGTTCGCGCTCACCGTGATTGGCTGTTCCAACGACAGTGCTGCTCCTTCATCCATGCTCTTGACCCAGGCCCAAGCCGACAGCATCGGCGAGGAGTTGTCATTCGATGCCGAAGACGAGATCTCGGGCGCAACCGCGAGCGGAGCGACCGCCGCCGGCTACAGCGCGGCGGCACAGGCCGAGCCGGCCAGTCCGCCTCCCGGCTGCATGCCGGCCAGGAGCCCCGCGTCACCCACCGACACGGACGCGGACGGCGTGCCGGATTCCGTGCGGTTGGATTTCACCAGCTGCGTGTACGGTTGGCCGCTCGAGACCGACACGATTCGTGGCACGGTGTTCGTGCTCGATCCGACCCGGTCCCTTGCCGATCATGCCGTGGAGCGGATCTTCGGCAACCTCGTTCACGTGCGCTTGTACAATGTGAGCGGCAAGACGACGTCCGAAACGCGCAACGGCACCCGGATGACGTCGCGTGATTCGACGGCGCTGAGCAATCAGGAAACGAACTTCCGCACTGATTACGTGTTTCGGGACGGCGGCTCGGCCACGCACGTGAAGACCTGGACGTCCAATTTCACCGCCGATGTCGCCGGGTCGATTCAGAAAGATCAGGCGCTGCCGTCCGGATTGTGGAGCATCTCGGGGACCTCATCGTGGACGCGCGGCCCGAACACCTATTCACTGACGGTGACGACGAGTCCGGCGCTGCATTACAACGCCGGCTGCACATCGTTCCCGCGCTTCGACGCGGGAGCCCTGACTGCGGTGGTGAGCCGGAATGGCCAGACGATGCACGTCACGATCGCGTTCACGGCGTGCGGACAGGCTCCCACGATTACGCGATCCTAAAGACACAAACGAATATCGAATGTTCAACACCGAATATCGGAAATTTTCCAGTTCGATATTCGATATTGGACATTCGACATCCGTGTTTGGTCCTGATTCTCTGTTGCTGCGTAACCGCTGCGTTGCCCGCCCAGTCGGACTCCGCGACCACCCTTGACTCGAGTCCGGTCTCCAGGTTAGCATAAGATTCTGCGCCAGAATTTTTTCCTGGCGCACGGCTCTTTTACAACTGATTGATCGAGTGTGTGGAGTGCGGCCCCGATTGAGCGATCGACGCCTGTCAGATGCGTCGTCGCAAGGGGTTTCAAACTCTGACGTATTTCGGACGACAGGTACAACAGTCGTTCGTTGAGCTGTTCGAATTCTCAGTAATCATTGGAGAGTTTGATCCTGGCTCAGGACGAACGCTGGCGGCGTGCCTAACACATGCAAGTCGGACGGGACCGGGGGCAACTCCGGTTCAGTGGCAGATGGGTGCGTAACACGTGAGGAACTTGTCCAACGGTGGGGGATAGCCGGCCCAACGGCCGGGTAATACCGCATACGCTCGTTCGGGGGCATCTCCGGGCGAGGACAGCAGCCGCAAGGTTGCGCCGATGGAGAGCCTCGCGACCTATCAGCTAGTTGGCGGGGTAATGGCCCACCAAGGCGACGACGGGTAGCTGGTCTGAGAGGATGGCCAGCCACATTGGGACTGAGACACGGCCCAGACTCCTACGGGAGGCAGCAGTGGGGAATATTGCGCAATGGCCGCAAGGCTGACGCAGCGACGCCGCGTGTGGGATGACGGCCTTCGGGTTGTAAACCACTGTCGGGAGGGACGAATACGGGGCCTCGAATAGGGGACCCTGGGTGACGGTACCTCCAAAGGAAGCACCGGCTAACTCCGTGCCAGCAGCCGCGGTAATACGGAGGGTGCGAGCGTTGTCCGGAATCACTGGGCGTAAAGGGCGCGTAG
>DATIWU010000075.1:0-5578 GCA_035519195.1 Gemmatimonadales bacterium | reverse complement strand
GGGCCAGGATCGCTCCCAGCGCCACGATGCCACCGCCGAGCCAAATCCAGCCCACGAGTGGGCTCGCGATCGCCTTCAGCGTCGCCTGCTGCCCGTCCTGCGTGTAGGCCATGAGCACGAGATAGAGATCCTCCCGCAGGCTCTCGCGCACCGCTGGCGTCCCGATCGGCTCAATGGCCGTCGGATAGTAGTTCAGCCGGGGATAGAGTTTTGTGAACGGTTGTCCGGCGGTCGTAATCGTGGTAGCCGCGATGACCCCATCGCGGTTCGGCTCCTTCACCGCCCACACCGAATCGAATTGCACGCGATAGCGGCCGATGTCGGCCGCGGTACCGCGACGCAAGGTCCACTCGGCTTCTTTTCTGAATGTGGCGGACGCCGCGATTCCCACGGCGATCACGAGGATACCGGAATGCACGATGTACCCACCGTAGCGCCGGCGGTTGCTCCCGATCACGCGGGCCAGCGCGAGCGGCAGCGACTCTCCGGTATTGCGACGCCGCGCCCGGGCGGGTGTGGCGAACTCCTCGATCAACAGGCCGGCGGCGAACACCGCCAGCGCGAACGTGAGCAGCGCGAGCGGCTGCCGCACGCCGAAGACGACCAGCAGCACGGCGACCCCGAGCGCGGCAACGAATGGCCAGCGGAACTTGCCGCGCATCAGCTCGAGCGAGCCTTTGCGCCAGGGGAGCGCGGGCCCGACACCCGCGAGGAAGACGAGCAGCAGGGCAATGGGCACCGAGAGCTCGTTGAAGTACGGTCCACCCACGCTCACCTTCGCTCCCCGCACCGCTTCGGCAATCAAGGGGAACATCGTGCCGAGCAGCACGACGAACGCGAACGCGGCGAACAGGAGGTTATTGATCATGAACGCGGTTTCGCGCGACAGCACCGCGTCGAATCGTCCCTCGCTTTCGAGCGTCTCCGAGCGCCACGCGAGCAACGCGAGCGAGCCCAGCAGTACGATGGCCAAAAAGACGAGGAAGAACGGGCCGATCGGGCTCTGCGTGAAGGCGTGCACGCTGGCGAGCACGCCGCTCCGGGTGAGGAACGTGCCCAGGACCGTCAGGAGGAACGTGGAGACGATCAGCGTGATCGTCCACATTTTCAGCATCCCACGGCGCTCCTGCACCATCACCGAATGGAGGAAGGCGGTGGCGGTGAGCCACGGCATGAACGACGCGTTCTCGACCGGATCCCACGCCCAGTAGCCGCCCCAGCCGAGCACCTCATAGGACCACCACGCGCCCGCGAGAATGCCGAGCGACAGGAACGTCCAGGGCACCATAGTCCAGCGCCGGATCCGTTTGGGCCAATCAGTTCCCAGGCGCCCCGCCAGCAACGCGCCGATCGCGAGGCTGAACGGCACCGACATGCCGACGTAGCCGGTGTACAGGAGCGGGGGGTGTACGCCCATGAAGGGGCTGTTCTGCAACAGCGCGTTCGGTCCGGGGCCATCGAGCGGCGCCGGCGAGAGAATGCGGAACGGATTTGCCGGCCAGGAGATGAGGAGCAGGAAGAACACGTTCACGGCCAGGAGCGTGCCGAGCGCGTACGGGACCTGCGAATCGCCGTTCGGCTCCGTATAGTGGCGCCGGCTCCAGCGCACCAGCAGGGCGGTATACGCGGACAGGATCAGCGCCCACAGGAGAATCGAGCCCTCCAGCGCGCTCCAGAGCGATATGACCGTGTAGAACAGGGGCGTCGTGCGGCTGCCGACCTGCGCCACGTAGCTGACGCTGAAATCGTGCGTGATCAGCGCCCGTTCCATGGTCGCGAACGCGATGAGCACGAGTACGAACACAAGAACGCCGGCCCGACGCGCTCCCTGCATGTACCTGGCATCTCCGGTTCGGCCGGCGAAAAACGCCGCCGCAGCCCCTCCCCCGGCCACGAGCAGCGCGACGAGAGTGGCGATATGTCCGATCCACGCGTTCATGACTGCTGGTTCCTGAAGAGCTCGCGGTAGTATTCCGCCGGTTTGGCTCCCGGCGGCGGGGCCCGGTATTCGTTCGAGTGTTTGACCATCAGGTTATGCGAGTGGAATACGCTGTCGGGCGACCACACCCCTTCGACGACCGCCCCGATTCCCTCACTGAACATCTGTGGCGGCAGCCCGCTGCTCTCGACTTCCACGGGACGTGTGGCGCCGCTCGGGTCAACGAGGCGAAACCGCAGCTCGTGTTTGTCCGCATCCCAGCGAATGCTTCCGGCCTGAACGACGCCGCCCAGGCGGATGCTCGCGCCGTATGCCTTCGGCCCCTTGGCCCACAGCTCGTTGGGCGTGAGGAAGTACACGAGGTTGTTCCCGATACCGCCCCAGATCAGGTAGGCGAACACGAGGAGGATCACGATTCCCCCGATCGCCACGGTCAGCTTGCGGCTGCTCATCGCCATCTCAGGCCTCTCCTTCTGAATGACGGGCTTCGAGAGCCGCGATCCGTGCCCGCCGCAACCGCCGCTCGAGCGACCAGGTGTAGACAGTCACAAACACGGCCGTGACGCCGTAGGCGGCGGTCACATATGTGAAGCTATCCATGGGCTTTTCCTCCTCCGCCTGCCCCGGTGTCCGGCGCATATTCGAGCCCCTCTACCAGAGCCTCGAGCCGCGCCACCTCGTAGCGTCGGGACATGAGATAGCAGGCTCCCGCAGCGAAGGCGACCATCATCACCCGCAGTGCCACGACCATGTTGTGATCCACTGTGTTCGGGCTCGACTGGATCTGGTGCAGCGTGCGCCACCACCGGACCGAGAAGTACACGATCGGGACGGTGACAAATCCCATGATCGCCACGAGGGCCCCGACGCGCGCCCGCGCATCGGGATCATCGAGAAACGCCCGGACGAGTAGATACCCCACAAAAATCACGAGCATGATCGCGGTCGTGGTGAGGCGCGGGTCCCAGGTCCACCAGACGCCCCACGTGGGACGTCCCCAGATCGAGCCCGTGACGAGCCCCGTGGCGTTGAACAGGACCCCGACCTCGACCCCCGCCTGCGCCATATAGTCGAACTTGGGATTGCGGCGTACGAGATAGACGACGCTGCACACGAATCCCACGAGATACGCGAGCCCCACGGCGATCCAGCTCGGGAAATGCACGTACATGATCCGCTGCACCTGCCCCATCATCGCATCCTCGGGCGCCCAAAACAGCCCGAGATAGAGGCCGATCGCCACGAGGGGGACGGCCACCACTCCCGCTATCCGACCTAGACGCACCACAGTCATAAAGTCATTCCTCTACCACGTATTCGAACGTCAGGGCCGCCACGATCAGGAACAGTACGTCGGCCGCTCCCAACAACTTAACCCATGAAGCTAGCTCATTCATTGGGTCGCCGCGCAGCACGAGCCCGGTGGCTTTGACCGCCGCGAGCAGCACGGGAATCAGGACCGGGAAGAGCAGCAGCGGTAACAACACCTGCCTCGCGCGAAGATTTGCCGTGAGGGCCGCATAGAACGTTCCGGTCGCGGACAGCGCGAGAGTGGTCAGGACGGCAACACCGGCGAGCTGGGGCAGTCGTGCCCAGAGATCCAAACTATAGAGGATACCGGCAAACGGGAGCAGCACGGCTTCCATGAGCAGCAGGATCGCGAGATTCGCGAGCAGCTTGCCGAAGTACAGCGCTTTGCGGTCGCCGGGATACACTCGCAGCGCATCCAGTCCACCGCGCTCGAGCTCGAGCTGAAACGACCGGTCCGCGGCGAGCTGACTCGTGAACAGGATCGCGACCCACACGAGCCCCGGGGACAGGTGCTGCAGCAGCGTCCCGCCTCCGGTCTCGACCGCCACCCCCGGCGCATCGGGACCGACTGCAAATCCGAACGTCAATAACACGACACCGGCGAAGAACGCCATGGCATTGAACGCGGCCTTGGCGCGGCGCTCGATCAGGAGGTCCTTCCAGAGGAGCACCCACGAGCGCTGCAACTCGGCGCGGATCACGCGACGCCCTCCATCTCGGACGGCAGGACGGAGCTCGGCACGCTCGCCACCGCTCCATCGTACGCGATGGTTCCGCCGGCGAGCACGATCGCCCGGTCGCAGAGCCTGAGGCTGCGCTCCACGAGATGCGTGGCCATGAGCGCCGATTTCCCCGCGGCCCGCACGTCGGTGAGCACACGATCCACAATGCCGAGCCCGTTCACGTCGAGCGCCGTGTAGGGCTCGTCGAGCAGCAGGAGATCGGGATCGTGGAGCGTGGATCGCAGCAACGAGAGCCGCTGGACCATGCCCTGCGAGTACGTTCCAACTCTCGCGCCCGCCGCGTGCCCGAGGCCGACCGCGTTGAGCCGCGCGTCGCATGCCTCGGCGGAGAGAGAGATGCCGTACATCGTGGCCGCGAAATGCAGGTTTTCCCGCGCGGTGAGCTCACCATAGAGCCCCGATGCATGGCCCAGTACGCCGATGCGGGCGCGCAGGGCGGCGGCGGCCCTGGCCGGATCCTGGCCGAAGAGCTGGACCGTTCCGCCGCTCGGCCGGGCCGCGGTCGCGAGCAGTCTGAGCAGGGTGCTTTTCCCGGATCCGTTGGCGCCGAGCAGCGCGATGATTTCGCCGGGTTGCACGGTGAACGTCACACCCCGGAGCGCCCAGGTACGGGCGAACCGTTTTCGCAGTCCCGTTGCGACCACCATGGGACTGGCGGGAAGCGGGCGTGCCGGCATCATCGTGGGAAACGGTAGACGAACGCGCGGGCAGAGACGCGATGCACGAGAGGAGGTTATCACACACGCAAATGGGCCCACAAGAGGCGGGAACCGCGCCCCGAACACGCCGCGCCACGTCCCAGCTATTTTAGGTTGGTCTGGCACCCCACCCGAAAGGGTGGTTGACGGTGGGGCGGATTTGGCGTCTCGTCTATGCGCCGTTCTGCTGGATAATGCAGCCGTGGCGGCCTCATCCGGTATGAGGCGCTATTGACGAGGGGTCTACACCCCCTCATTATCTAGTGTCCTCTGGGCCGTCTGCTCAATGGGTTGTGCGCGATGCAGTCGATCGGGCGGTGCGCTCCACACCGCTATTGACGCGTACTGAGTCGAGCGTCATGATTGTGACGAATCGAGCGTAAACGAGCTTCCGCGCGAAGGATTTCCGACGTTACAAGCCGAAGACGGTATCGCGGGTGAAGCATTGATGCAGAACCCGGTGGACGGGATGATTGATGATCCACCGTCGCTCCAACAGCGGAGCAGCAGTTCGAGCGAACATTGGTCGAGGAGGTGGCCGCATACATCAGTTATCTCATGCAACACCGCGTTTGGAGTACCGTGCCGGCAGCTAGGCGGCGCGGCCTTTTCTCAAAGCGCTCCTCGGTAAAACGGGGAGACATGCAGTCAAGGGAGGATTAACGATGCGCTGGCTAAGAGTGATGGGAGCAGTTGGCGCGCTCGCGGTTGTGGCGTCGGTTGCCCAGGCCCGTGTTCCGTCGTTCGTGCGTATGACGGGATACACCTGCAACCAGTGTCACATGACGTGGACGCCCACCCCCGACTTCACGTTCACCGGCCAGAAGTTCCGGATGAACGCGTATCGGGAGCCGTTCATTGCCGACAAGATCGAAGCCGGTAACGAA